>DATEOV010000445.1:0-2671 GCA_035273645.1 Flavobacterium sp.
GCTGCTTCATCGTATCTAGGAGTTGTATTGTTGTGAAAACCGTGGTTCACTCCGGGATAGAAATAAGCGGTATGCTCGACTTTGTTCTTTTTGAGTATGGCTTCATAAGCGGGCCAACCCTCATTTACACGAGTGTCTAAACCAGCATAATGCAGTATAATTGGAGTCGTAACTTTTTCGGCTTCTTCTGCAGTGGGTTGTCCTCCGTAATATGGTACTGTAGCAGACAAAGTTGGGATTTTAACCGCCATCATATTGGCAATCCAACCTCCAAAACAAAAACCTACAACACCTATGTAGCCATTACAGTCTTTGTGGGATTTTAGGTATTCGTAGGCTGTAATAAAGTCTTCGAGCATTTCTTCGCGAGTTCGTTTTTTTTGCAGTTCCCTTCCTGTATCATCATTTCCGGGATATCCTCCAAGTGGAGATAAGGCATCTGGAGCCAAAGTAATGAAGCCTTCTACGGCCGCTCTTCTTCCTACATCTTCAATATAGGGATTCAGTCCTCGATTCTCGTGAACTACAATTATTCCGGGTGATTTTTTTTTGGTTTCTGTTGGTTGTGATAAAAGCCCTTTAATTGCTCCACCTCCTTTTGGTGACTGATAAGTTATGTATTCTGATTTTATTCTTGGATCATCAGGTTTGATTGTGATAGAATCCACATAATTAGGAGTCATAAAACTGAGAAGTGACGGAACAGTTATACTGCCTATTGCAAACAGTGACAGTTTTTCTATGAATTGTCTCCTCTCAATTTTGTTGTGTGCGTAGTCATCATACAAATCAAAAATTTCCTGACTGATATCTTCTTTGGTTAACTTTTGCATGGCTTATTATTTAAACCATCTAATTTAGAAAAAAAAGTGATTGTTTTAATTTTTAATCACTTTGAATGTTTTCTGTGTATTTTCATAAATGGCAATTACCGTGTAAATTCCGCTTGCTAAATGGTTGCCAATAGTTATTTTTTGATTGGTATACAAATCATTGCTTGAAAAACAAACCGTACCTTTCATGTCAATTATTTTAAGAAGAATCGGTTCAGTAGTTGTGCTTTTAATTTGGATTGTGGCTTCGTTTGTGAAAGGATTTGGGTAAAAGACATCCAAGTTGTTTTCTAGAGTTTTATCATTGACTCCAAGATTGTTTTCGTCAACTACATCAATATAATTAAAATTAAATTTCGATTTATAGAGAATCTTGATGTAGTTTTCTCCTTGTGGCAAGTTGATTCCGGAAACTGTTTTGTCAGTATAAGTTTGTAAGCCTCCAGTGGCTTCAAAAGTTTCATCTGTTTTTACAATGACACCATTCACACTAATGTCAAATTTACCTTGAATTAAAGATGCTACTCGAAAAGTCATTTTGTATGAACTGTTTTGGGCTACATTTATCATGTATTCACCCCAATCTCCAGTATCTGTAAAACATACATTTTGGGTTGTGCCTCCATCGATAGTATTTTGTAGACCAGTCCCTCTACGACGATAATGTTTGTTAGCGATGATTCTGCCTGGAACATTCATTTTTTTGGAAGTATAAGGAACATTAAGATATGCTGTTCCTATAGGTCTAATTTCGCCACTATCGGCACCAAGTAATTGGCCTTCCAGCATATCGGTCCAATCTGAAGGAACTCTACAGGTAAACCAAGAATAACGATAAATGTCGGGATCATTTTCAAAAGAGGTTACAATCTCTTTCATAAAATTGGTTTTCTCTGTGGCAGATTGTACCACTCTGTTTGCAAATTCGGTTACCCAAATAGGGATGTTGTATTTTTTTAATCCATCAGTAACACCAATTACCGAACCTGATGTGGCATCGTAAGTATGAAAAGCAATATAGTCTACTTTACAAGTTGGACAAAGACGAAAGAATTCATCATGCCAAGCAATGGGGCTTTGATAACCTCCATAATTGGAAGGCCCATTGTAAGCAGGGGAGGCACTCACGATTTCCAACCCTTTTGCGGCAGCTATCTTTTCGATATTTGGCCAGGCATTTACAGCTTCTTGGGGAGTTAACCGTGACCCATCATTAAAGTTAGGCTCATTAAAAGCTAATAAATATTTTGCTCCAGGTTTTATGGTTGCAATAAAAGTATCAGGATTATTTATTTTTCCCCAAGCCATCGGTACAAATTCTACTCCTAAACTCTCATAGCTAGCATTTACAGCAGATTCCGGTACTGGAGACCAATTATACCACCACGAAATTCCAGGTTTTAAAGTGTTTAAATCTGAAACGGAATGTTTTCCGTAAGCAACTCCTCTTTTGGGACTTACCTGTGCCTGAATATGAATGTAAAATGAAGAGTTAATCAATAATAGGGTAAAAAATATTTTTTTAAACATAAAAAGGTTTTTTTATTTGGTTTAAATCATGAATCCCAAATGTAGTTCAACCACACTTTATTTTGAATTTGAAAAATCCCATCAAAAACACATCAAAGTTGTTTTGGAGTAAATAATGGAGTTTTAAAATGAAGCTTCAAATTTTGTTTTAAAATGAAAATGGTTTTATTTCGATTGATGTTTCGATTTTTATCGTAAAAAATTGATAATCAGTTATTTTATTTCCTAATTTTAACTAAACCTATTAGTTTTTTGATTAAATTTACTTACCCTTTCTAGAAATAGCTTAATCTAAATATTTTGATACT
>DATEOV010000446.1:0-2736 GCA_035273645.1 Flavobacterium sp.
GCTATCCTGTATTTATTGATTAATTTTCTAATTAAAGCGTTTTATCATTTGTAATTACAAATTAAGTAAAAAAAATCTTTAAAATATTTGTTACAAAAATCTTAATTTTTAGACTTACTGATTATTATTTATAACAATCATCAAAACCAACAATCTAAAAATGAGAAAACCAATCCTATCAAAATTATTATTTGCATTTCTATTTCTTGCGCAAAGTGGTTTTGCACAAGAACTTTATATGCCCAGAAATATCAAAGAAGCTTACGTAAAAGGAACCCGCTCTATGGACGGTTTGCCAGGTAAAAAGTATTGGCAGAATCATGGTAAATACACTATGGATATTACCGTAAATGCCACTACCAAGATAGTAAGCGGAATCGAAACTATTGTATATGAAAATAACAGTAGTGACACTTTGAAGAATTTGCCAATACGTTTTGTCAATAATTTGCATAAACCTTCTTCTCCCAGAGGCGGTAATGTAAGTGATGATTTTTTGTCAAATGGACTAACTATTACTTCATTAAAAATTAATGGAGAAGTTTACAAGGAGGATGCCAGAAAATGGGGAACAGTAGGTAATGTAAAGATGAAAAAGCCTATGCTGCCTCAATCCAAAATAACGATTGAAATCGAATGGAATTACCCTTTGTCTAAAGAAAGCGGAAGAGAAGGACAAATAGACGAAACTACTTTTTATGTTGCTTATAGCTATCCTAGAGTATCAGTTTTTGACGATTATAATAGATGGGATAGATTACCTCATACCGATCGTCAGGAGTTCTATAATGACTTTAATGACTATACTTATACGGTAAAAGCTCCCAAAAATTATGTAGTGTACGGAACAGGTGATTTATTGAATCCTGACGAAGTTTTACAACCTGAGTTTGCTGCCCGTTTAAAAAAATCATACACAACAGATGAGGTAATGCATATAGCCAATGACAAAGAAATGAGTGAAGGGCGTGTAACCAAACAAAATGAATGGAACAGTTGGAAATTTCAGGCGAACAATATTACCGATGTTTGTTTTGCCTTAAGCAATCATTATGTATGGGATGCGGGAAGTGTTATAGTAGATGCTAAAAACAATCGTAGAGCCAGTACTCAAGCCGCTTATGATTTAGTAAAAGGAACCGATTTTATAAACTCTGTTAAAAATAACAATTATGCGCTGTCTTGGTTCTCTAATAATTGGCCGGGTGTACCTTATCCGTACTCTAAGATGACCGCTTTTCAAGGATTTGCAGATATGGAATATCCTATGATGGTTAATGATTCTCAAATGGGTGATCCAGTTTTTGCACAATTGGTTCAAGATCATGAAATAGCACATACCTATTTTCCTTTTTATATGGGAATAAACGAAACTCGATATGCTTTTATGGACGAAGGTTGGGCTACTACTTTTGAATATTTGATTGGTATAGCAGAACATGGCAAAGAGGCAGCCGATAAATTTTATAAGGAGTTCAGAGTTGATCATTATATAAATGATCCTTCAACGGAGGAGGATCAGCCTATAATTTCAATGTCAAGTCAAGTTTCGGATGCTGGTTATGGCAATAATTCATACGGTAAAGCTTCCCTTTCTTATCTTGCCCTGAAAGACTTGCTTGGAGATGAGCAATTCAAAAAATCACTGCATTTTTATATGGATACATGGAATGGTAAACATCCAATTCCTTGGGACTTTTTCAACTGTATGAATACTAGTTCGGGTAAAAATTTAAATTGGTTTTTCAACAATTGGTTTTTTACCAATAATTATATTGATTTAATGATTGAAAAAGTGGAAGATGTTAATTCAAAAAGTACAATTTGGGTTAAAAATGTAGGTGGATTTGCCATTCCTTTTGATGTTGTTATTGTGTATAAAGATGATACAAAAGAAATTATACATCAAAATCCAGCCGTTTGGCAAGCCAATCAAAAAAACACAGTAATTTCTTTAAAATCAAATAAAATAATAAAATCGATTTCTCTTGATAATGGTATATTTATGGATGCTACTCCGTTAAATAACATGTGGAATAATCAGTAAAATTGAATTATATTTGCTATTTATTAATTTTTTATAATTATTTTGGTTTTTACTTAATGAAATACTGGTTTCATGATAAATATCAGCTTTATTGCTATAACGTTTTCTTAAATTTGATGTATAATTTAATAGCACAAAGCCATGAAAGTAGCATTCAAAATTTTCGTAGTACTAGCTTTACTAATTGTGTCAGGAACAAAAAGTATCGCACAAGAAATAAGCTGGGTTGCACCAGAATATTCTAATTCATTGAAAAATCCATTTGTAGGAAATCAGAAGGCAACCGATGATGGAAAAGAAATATTCAATCAGATGTGTGTGTTGTGTCACGGTGTAAAAGGACAGGGAAATGGAGAAGCAGGTCTTACCTTGCAACCACATCCTGCTAATTTTCTGGCTCTGAATATAAAAAGTCAAACCGATGGTGCCATTTTTTGGAAGATAACCAACGGGAAAGCTCCAATGGCTACTTACTTTGAACTTTTATCAGATGACCAGAGATGGAAATTGGTCAACTATATACGAGAATTAGAAAAAAAATAGTTTTGAATTAGTAAAGAAATAAATTTTTTTTTAAGGGAAACCGCCGCCACTTATGCTTTAAGAGGTGACGGTTTTTTTTATGGGCTAGATTTTCTGTTAAATCTAAATAGTATAAAACTACATCTCTGTAGTTCTTTATATTTAAT
>DATEOV010000447.1:0-4184 GCA_035273645.1 Flavobacterium sp.
AAAAATAAAAAGGATTTCCACTGCTATCGGGGCTAAAGAGAAAGATTTGGCTTTTTTGTCATAATCTTAAAAATAAATAGTAATCGACTTATTAGCTGTGAGTTTAAAATCTATTCTCTTTATTTTGTTTTCTTAAAATCTTTTATTGCAATCTAAAATCTGCAATCTATTCTCTTTGTTCTTGACTCTATTTTCTAAAATCTGCATTCTGCAATCTTTAATCAAGCTTCCCGTCAAAATAAGCCATCCATTTTCCTTGCACTTTCATCACTTGCTCAATCACATCACGAGCAGCGCCTTTTCCACCTTTTACATGAGAAATATAGCTTGAAATTGCTTTAATTTCTGGACTTGCATCTTGAGGGCAAGTAGGTAATCCTACTAATTTCATAACATGGTAATCTGGAATATCGTCACCCATATACAAAACTTGCTCTGGATTGATTCCATAAACATCAGTGTATTTTTTAAATGTTTCTACTTTATCTGGAGTTCCCAAATGGATATCCGTAATTCCTAGATTACGAAGTCTCACTCTTACACCTTCGTTGCTTCCACCCGAAATAATGCATACATGGTAACCACTTTCGATGGCAGCTTTCATTGCATAACCATCGCGGATGCTCATGGTTCTTAGCATCTCTCCTTCATTGGTAACAAAAACAGAACCGTCTGTAAGTACGCCATCTACGTCAAACACAAACGTAGTAATATCATTCATTATTTCTTTATAGCTCTTTGCCATGATTTTGTATAGATTGGGTTAATATTTTATAAATTGTAGATTGATTTTCATTCGATAAAAAAGATTCGTGTGCCTCGATAGTCGAAATGTCATTGCGCTTTGCCGGGCCCGTTTGGGCATCTTTTGGCGAAAGCGTCAGGAGTTTCTCAGCAGTTTCCAGAATCAATGGTTTTAAAATATCGAAAGAAACATGGTTTTCCTGACAAATGTCACTCCCTAACTGGTATAGATAATTGGTGAAATTATTGACAAAAACAGCAGCAACGTGCAAGGCTTTTCGTTGATGAGAATCTATTTTGTATACATTATCAGAAATGGATTGTGCTACTTTTTCCAATAGTGCATAATCGTTTTCAAATTGGGTTTCTAAGCAGAAAGGAATAGTTTTAAAATCAATTGTTTTCCCTTTGGTAAAAGTCTGTAAAGGATAAAATACCCCTTTTCGATTCTTCTCGTCCAGTGAAGTTAAAGGTGAACTTCCCGAAGTGTGAACTACCAAACGATTTTCGAAAGGCAATTGAGATGAAACTGATGAAATGGCATCATCAGAAACGGCTATGATATATAAATCGGCTTCCACCAAGGCATTCCAATCATTGGTGATTTTACTCGAATCGAGTAGGAGTGAAATATCTTTTTGAGTTCTTGAAAAGACCTGAATGATTTCGACAGCATTGCTTTTTGCGAAAGCATCAATTAAGTGTTGTGCTACATTTCCAGACCCGATAATCGTTATTTTAATCATTTGGCAAAATTAGCAAAAAAAATGAAGAGTTGGTTTCAATTTTTTAATCTCACATATAACTGTTATATGCATGGTTTATTGCTTTTTCTTTAAAAAAAGGTGCTTAATTTTGGATTTAATTAACAATTAAGTCCTTAAACAAGTGGACAATTTTAAGTACTTTTGCGACACTTTATTAAAACGAAATTTACTTCCAAATGGATAAAAAATTATTCTCTGTCCTATTTTCTACCAGATTGATGGCTATATTATTCCTGACTTTTGCAATTGCAATGGGAGCAGGGACTTTTATCGAAAGCAAATACAATACCGATACAGCTCGAATTTTAGTTTATAATACATGGTGGTTTGAAGCGATCATGGGATTTTTTATGATTAATTTCATTGGAAACATCAAGCGTTATCAATTGCTAAAAAAAGAAAAATGGGCAACATTACTGCTTCATTTGGCTTTCGTTTTTATCATAGCTGGAGCTTTCATTACGCGTTATATTAGTTTTGAGGGAATGATGCCTATTCGCGAAGGTGCTACCGAAAATCAATTTTATTCCGATAAAACATTCCTGACTCTTTTTGTTGACGGAGAATATAAGGGCGAAATGAAGCGCAGGGTTTTTGAAAAACCTCTTTTGCTGTCGCCGGTTACCAATAATGATTTTACAATGAAAGGTGATTTTGCAGGAAAGCCTTTTGAAGTTGAATACCAAAATTTCATAATGGGTGCCAAAGAATACGTTAAACCCGATGCAAAAGGAACATTGTATCTAAAACTAGTTGAAGCCGGTGATGGCGGACGCGAAGAGCATTTCCTGAAATCGGGCGAAGTTCAAAATATTCACAATGTACTTTTTGCATTGAACAAATTTACCGAAGGTGCAATTAACATCAATACAACAGGAAGCAGTTATACGATTCAGATGCCTTTTGAAGGAGGTTTTATGCGAATGGCTGATAAACTGCAGGGGAAAGTGACCAAAGATATTGTACAGCCTTTGATGATGCGTTCGTTGTACAGTATTGGTGAAATTCGTTTTGTTTTTCCAGACCCTGCCGTGACGGGCGTTATCGATTATGAAACCAAAAATGATTTTAAAGAAAAAAATCATGAGGATGCATTAACGATAAAACTGATTGCTGATGGCAAAGAAGAATTGGTAACATTGCTAGGTTCTAAAGGGAAAACAGGAGAGCCTAAAACAGTTAAAATCGGTGAACATGAATATAGTTTTTTCTACGGAAGCAAAGCCTATGTGCTGCCTTTCAAAGTAAAACTGAATGATTTTATTGCTCAAAAATACCCAGGAACTGAGAAAAGCTATTCTTCTTTTGAAAGTCAAGTGACTGTTCAGGATTCGGTAAAACCATTTGATGCCAGAATTTATATGAACCACGTTTTGGATCATGAAGGGTATCGTTTCTTTCAGTCATCATTTGACCCTGACGAAAAAGGAACAGTATTATCTGTAAATCATGATTATTGGGGAACGACGATTACTTATTTAGGATATTTTTTACTGTTTTTTAGTATGATGGCCATTATGTTTACCAAACATTCCCGTTTTGCTGATGTGAAAAGAAAATTAGCAGTGGTGAAAGATAAAAAAGCAAAATTATTGACGATCTTGGTATTGCTATTTAGTTTATCAGGTTTTGCTCAGGAGCACAAACATGATCATGAGCATGATCACGACCATTCAACTGAGAAGGCTGGTGATTCAAATTCAGAAAGTACAGCTCATGTAAGAGTTAAACCAACGCAGAAGCAATTGGATTCGCTATTGACGGCTTTCACGGTGTCTCCGGAACATGCGGCAAAATTTGGCAGACTGATTATTCAGGATGCTGGTGGAAGGATGAAGCCAATCAACACTTTTTCATCCGAATTGCTTCGAAAAGTAAGTCATTCCAATACTTATAAAGGAATGAACTCCGATCAGGTATTTTTGTCGATGACGCAAAGTGCGCAATTGTGGATTGAAATTCCGATTATTTATATCAAATCTGGAAACGACAGTATCCGAAAAATTATCGGAATTGATTCTAAAGATAAATATGCACCTTTTATCTCTTTCTTTGATGAAAAAGGAAATTATAAATTATCACCATATCTTGATGCTGCCTACAAAGCTGGGAATCCAAATCAGTTCGAAAAAGATTTTATCGAAACAGATAAGAAAGTAAATATAATGGAATCGGCATTGAGCGGAAGCATTTTAAGAATTTTTCCAATTCCGAATGATCCGGGTAATAAATGGATTTCCTATCTGGAACTGGAACATGCTGGAATGAAAGGAATGGATTCTACTTATACCAAAAGCATTTTACCGCTTTATTTTGGAACACTAAACAATGCTGTTGAATCAAAAAATTATAAAACTTCCGATGAATTATTGGAGAGCATCAACGGTTTTCAAAAGAAGTTTGGAAGCAAAGTAAGACCAAGTGAGGATAAGATTGATCTTGAAATAGCGTACAACAAATATGATTTGCTTCAAAATTTGCTTTATTGGTATATGTTTGCAGCTATTTTGATGTTTGTATTCACAATTCTTCAAATTTTTAAAAACTCTAAATTTTTGAGTTTTGCAGTTAATTCCATGCATATAATTATTGCAATTCTCTTCGCATTACATACCATTACATTAGGAGCACGTTGGTACATTTCGGGTCATGCACCTTGGAGTAATGCTTATG
>DATEOV010000448.1:0-5853 GCA_035273645.1 Flavobacterium sp.
GGTTGTATTCATTGCTTTTTCATTAAAGGTTTGAGCGCAGATTTTCAATTATAATTTTTCAAATCTTTGACTAAAAATTAAAAAATAATCTGCGAATCTGTGGTTAATTTTTCTTGTTAATTTTATCGGCACCTTTTGGCATTTCTGGAATCCATTTCGGAACTTTTCCAAATGTGATAAAATGTGATATATTCGACAATGCAGTCATAACGGTGGTTCCAAGAATAGCGTGAAAAAAGGAAACAATTTTTAATCCGGTTCTCATTATCGACGTAGTTCCTGCCATGTGTGAGCCAATGTAAGCGGCCATTTTTTTATTGCTGGAAACTAATTGGTTGGCACGCCAAGTTTTTACAAATTTTCCTGTGTCGATATGAACGGGGCAAGCCAAGGCACAAAGTCCATCGGTGGCGCAGGTTTCGTCCAACTGATAGGTAACATCTTTTCGAATGTCGGCCAATCGTTGCGGATCTTCGTTTGTTTCTTCTAGTCGGCTTATTTCTCTAGCAATCACAATACGTTGACGTGGAGATAAAGTCAAGCCTTCGGATACGCAATGTGGTTCACAAAACCCGCACTCCATACATTTATCAATAATGTCATTGCATTCTGGAAGCGGTTTTAAATTTTTGAGATGCGCTTTGGGATCGGGATTGATTAATACATCGGGATTGATTTTATTATTGGGATCAAAAATATTTTTGATGCGTTTCATTATTTGATAAGCAACAGATCCCCATTCTTTTTCTACAAAAGGAGCCATGTTACGACCTGTACCGTGTTCGGCTTTTAAGGAACCTCCAAAACGGTCAACTACCAAAATGGCCAATTCGGACATTAGTTTTTCGTAACGATCCACTTCGGCTTGGTTCGAAAAGTCTTGTGAAAAGACAAAATGCAGATTTCCTTCTAAGGCATGACCAAATAAAACTGCATCGTGGTATTCGAATTTTTTAAACAAATCTTTCAATTCCAAACAAGCCTCGGCCAGTTGTGGTAAAGGGAAAGCAACGTCTTCAATTATTACCGTTGTTCCGTTTTTTCGAAGTCCACCAACAGTTGGTAACAGACCTTTTCGGGCTTTCCAGTTAAAATAATATTGCTTTGGATCACTCGTAAATTCATAATCAGTGTAAGTAGGAATGGATTGAATTTGCAATCGAATTTGTTCTTGTTTTTGATTTAAAACGACCAAATCATTGTCTCGGCATTCTACCAATAAAGCACAAGCCGATTCGGGTAAAGTTATAAAATAATCAGTTGCATCATCGTCATTCTCTACTGAGCGAATGGATTCTCTGTCCAATAATTCTACTGCTGCAACAGGACTTGATTTCAACAAAATAGTTGCATTACAGGCATCCTGAATTGTATGGAAGAAAATCAAAGAACAGGATTTGTATTTTTCGTCTATAACAGTTTTGAAAGTTACATTCGAATTAAATGCCAAAGTTCCTTCAGACCCCACCATTAGGTGTTTTATGATATCGATAGGATCCTGATAATCGACCAAGGCATTGATGCTGTAACCAGTCGTGTTTTTTATCTTGAATTTATTTTTGATTTGATTGTAAAGCGTTTCATTGCCTTTAATTTCATCTCTAAGACTTTCGATTTCTTGAATTAAGGCAGCTTGGTTTTTCTTGAAAGCTGTAATACTTTGCGCATCGGCGGTATCCAAAATAGTTCCGTCATACAATACAATTCGAATATCGGCTATCGTTTGATATGAGTTTTGGGCAGTTCCACAGCACATTCCACTAGCATTATTGGCTACGATTCCCCCAATCATGCAAGCTCCGATAGATGCCGGATCAGGCCCAATCTTCAAACCATGTGGTGCCAGATAATTATTGGCTTTGGCACCAATAATACCTGGTTCGAGTTTTACTTTTTGATTGTTGTCCAAAAGTTCATAGTTTTTCCAGCCGTGCGTAGCAACTACCAAAACGGAATCCGTAATGGCCTGACCGGACAAACTCGTTCCAGCAGCTCGAAATGTCAAAGCGATATCGAGTGTTTTTGCCTGTTTTATAATTTCAATGACTTCGGATTCGTTGTGCACCAGAATTACAATTTTTGGAATCAGTCTATAAAAACTGGCATCAGTTCCATAAGCAAGTGTTTGCAAAGGATTGGTCAAAATACGTTTGGGATCCATCGATTCCGATAAAATGTCTTTTAACTTTTGGTAATAAGGAGCTAACATAGCAGTTGTATTTATAAAGAGACTGATTTTATTTCATCAAAAAAAAGACAAAAAACCTTTTGCGATTAAAATGTAAATTTAGGTATTAGAAAATGTTATTTCTAAATTAGGACTAAATAAAAAACGAAGCATATAGCTTCGTTTTTTATTAATAAGAATAGATTTTTTAATTCTTTAAATCTTTTATCACTTTGAAAGCTACGTCTACTTCATTTTCACTAACCATAATCGTAAATTCATTCGAAGTTGAAATTACCTCATTGATGATAATTCCTTCCCAAGCCAAACGTTGGAAAATGAAATAATAAATTCCAGGAACAACAATATTCTCTTTAGGTAATTTTACTGTTATTGAAGCTAAATTATCCAATTTCTGAATCAATTTTTCAGAAGCAAAATGTTTTTCAACCAAGTGATTGACACTATTGCTTACGACAATATTAGTTTCATTTACTCCTTTGGATGAGGTATAGAAAATATCTGGTAACGAGTTGATGTCAGTAATCAAATCAGCTTGTTTGTTCAAAACGGTGTCTGAAACTGCAAATGTATAATCCGTCAAAGCAGATCTTACAGTGATTTCACCTATGTTTTTTATTACTTTATTTATTTTGTGATTTAGTCTAAAATCTAACTCTTCGGTCAAACGTTTCAAAGCCATCACCACAGCTCCTTGTTTTACTTCTTTTCCAAATTCACTTTCCAATTCAGTCATGATATTTCTTGACAAAGAAGTCAAGTTGATAATCCCGAGTGACAATGCATTCAACAAAAAAGGCTTTGTTTTGATATAATTTTCAACGATTGAGGAAACTGTTTTCATAATGTATAGTGGTTTGTACGTAGTTAATACTTAGTTTTTGGTTTTAAAATCGGCACAAATATACGTAAAAAACAATTTGTTACAAATATAACAATGTTAAATTTCTTTAAAAATGAAAAAAAGCGTCTATAAGGTGTTCAATTGCAAATGATTTGCCTTCTTTGTGGATCGCGATGATGTCAAAACGCACATTCAAATCCAAATCTCTTTCGATTACGTAAGCATCTACGGCTTTTACCAAGAGTTGAATTTTTTTTGGTTTTACAAAATCTTGTGGCAAACCAAATTCGAGAGACGAACGGGTTTTTACTTCTATAATGGCAAGCGTGTTATCTATCTGGGCAATAATATCAATTTCGGCTTTTTGGAAAGTCCAGTTGGTGTTCAGAATAGTGTACCCATTTTTTTTGAGGTAATCTACCGCAAGATCTTCTCCAAGTTTTCCCAGTTCATTGTGTTCAGCCATAGAAATTTTAGATTTAAGAAGTAGAAAATTCAAAATTTAATTTCAAATTTCCGCTGTAACAAATTTGCAATGCTTCGCCAGTTCGCTATTGCTCGGGTCAAAAATCGTTAATCAAAAATCTTCAATCATTTTACTTTTGAAAAATCACAGTATTGCAATTCTCGTTCACATCCATACTCACGATATTGCCCATAATCAAGGCTCTGTTGTCGTGAACGTGTCCTGCAGGGAAATTATAGAGTATTGGAATGTTATACTTTTTGGTTACATCCTGAACAATTTCATTGGCGTTTTTCCCCCACGGAATGTCATTATCTTTCATCTTGGTCATTCCGCCCACAATAATTCCTTTGATGCTTTCGAGACAGCCATTGCGTTTTAGGTTCATCATCATTCGATCAATGTGGTAAAGATATTCGTCAAGATCTTCTATAAACAAAATTTTATCGTTACAGTCAATTGCAGATTTAGATCCTAATAAACTATATAAAATAGATAAATTTCCGCCCACCAATTCACCGGTAGCTTTTCCGAAACGATTCATCGGAAACGGGTCAATTTTATATGCTAAATGATCGCCAAATAATGCTGTTCTCAAAGACGAAATCGATTCGGGAGCTGTTCTTTCAACGCTTACAGGCATAGTGCCGTGAATCGATTTATAGCCCATTGTATTAAGATGATTGTGCAAAACCGTAACATCGCTAAAACCCACAATCCATTTTGGGTGCTGTTTGAATTTGGTGAAATCCAATAAATCAATCATACGAACCGTACCATATCCACCACGGGCACACCAAATCGCTTTGATATTTTGATTGTCCATCTGTTTTTGAAAATCGGCGGCACGTTGTTCATCAGTTCCTGCCAATTGATTAAGGTCTAGTCCGATAGTGCTCCCAATTACGACTTCCAATCCCCATGAATGCAATAAGTCTATAGTGGGTTTTAGGTTATTGTCAACGTTTTTTCTTGCGGTTGCCACAATTGCAATGGTATCTCCTTTTTGTAAATAAGGTGGTGTGATCATAGTAGTTTGAGCTTGACTGTTTATAGATTGTAAAACAAAAATAAGCAATAGCATCGGATACAAAACACATTGTTTTTGATTAAAAGAAAATGGATTGGTATACATGCTGAGCTTTTTGAAAAATGAATTGTTATAGAGATTCAGAGTTAAAGCAAAGATATGCATTTCTTAAAGACAACAAATAATTGTAATCAAATTACTATATTTACAAAGCTAGAATCTATTATTGAAAGTGTAATGATAATTAAAAAGACCTGTTTTTGCCTGATTTTATTTCTTTTAATTTCAAAAAGTAACGGACAGACCAAGGCTTTTGTGATACATACAGTGGCTTTTTATAATTTTGAAAATCTTTTTGACACCATTAACGATCCGATTACCAATGACGAGGAATGGACACCAACAGGAACACAACATTGGAACTCCAAAAAGTACCAGCAAAAACTTGAGAATTTAGCTTGGGTTTTGTCCGAAATAGGAACTGCTGAAAATCCCAATTCACCAACATTCATAGGTGGTGTCGAAATTGAAAATCGGTCGGTGCTAGAGGATTTGATCAAGCAACCTAAATTAATTGATAAGGATTATGGAATTATCCATTTTGATTCACCTGATAAAAGAGGAATTGATGTTGCCTTATTGTATCAAAAGAAACAATTCCAGCCAAAAAGTTATTTAAATGTCCCGTTGTTTGTATATAAAGGAGAAAAACCCAATAAAGAAACGCTAAAAACAGATTCTTCAGAGAATTTAGAAACAGAGGATGTTATTCAAGTCAACACCAAAAATTATCGGGTTTATACCAGAGATCAATTACTTGTAACAGGCTTTTTGAATGGTGAAGAAATTCACATTATTGTCAATCACTGGCCGTCACGATCTGGAGGTGAAAAGAAAACAAGCCCTTATCGGGAAGCTGCAGGAGCTTTGAACAGGAAAATTATTGATTCTTTGCAGCGCATTAACCCCAGTGCCAAAGTAATAACCATGGGGGATTTAAACGATAGTCCTTTTAATAATAGCGTAAAAAAAGGGCTTGATGCCAGAGGGAAAATACAGGAAGTTAAACCGCTCGGTATTTACAACCCATTCGAAGAAATGGCCAATAAAGGATTAGGAACGATTGCTTTCAGGGATTCTTGGGATATATTTGACCAAGTGATGGTTTCTCAATCGTTCTTGAAAAAGGATTATAATTCCTTTCAATATTGGAAAGCGGGAATTTACAGCAAACCCTTTTTAATCCAAAAAAGCGGCAAATACAAAGGTTATCCTTTACGACATTCACTTACGGAAATTGGTTTTAGCGACCACTTCCCAGTTTA
>DATEOV010000449.1:0-4628 GCA_035273645.1 Flavobacterium sp.
GGTGCTAAATCAAAATTATCAGCAATAATTCATGGAGTATTATTATTGGTGTCTGTACTTACAATTCCTTTTCTTTTGAATAAGATTCCTTTGGCAACATTGGCAGCTGTGTTGATTTTAGTTGGTTACAAATTAGCAAAACCAGCAACTTTTAAACATTTTTGGCATTATGGAAAATACCAGTTTTTGCCATTTATTGCTACTTTTTTAGGTGTAGTATTTACAGATTTATTGAAAGGAGTTGCTTTAGGAATTGCAATTAGTATCGTATTTATTTTAAGAGGAAATCTTAAGAGAGCATATAGTTTTAGAAAAGAAGAGTACGTTGATGGAGATGTGATTAATATTGATTTGGCCCAAGAAGTTTCTTTTTTGAATAAAGCGGCCATCAAATTAACATTGGCGAATATACCTGAGAATAGTAAAGTTGTTATCAATGCTCATGATACCGTTTATATTGCTCACGATATTTTGGATTTAATACATGAATTTAAATCAACAAGAGCTGTCGATGAAAATATAAAGGTGAAGCTAAAAGGATTCAAAAAAGAATATGCCTTAGAGAATAGTACAGAAACTCAAAATCATGTAAGTATCGAACATCATTACGATTTTGTAAAAAGAGAAGTCGTAGAAAAGAAGGTTGTAAAAGAAGAGTTTCCAGAATAATTTGTGATTTTTAAGGTATTAATCCTTTATCCAATGTATTATATTTATTTTTGAAAAATAAAGACAAATAAAAAAACTAACTAAAATGAGTGATTTCTATAAAAAAATATTAGACAATAATAAAAAATGGGTAGAAGATCAATTAGAATTAGACCCAGAATATTTTAATGATTTAGCTTTGGGGCAAACACCACCATTGTTGTGGATTGGTTGTTCTGACAGTCGTGTGCCTGCAAATGAAATTATTGGAGCCAAACCAGGAGAGGTATTTGTTCATAGAAACATTGCCAATATGGTTATCCATTCGGATATGAATATGTTGAGTGTACTTGATTATGCGGTAAATGTATTGAAAGTAAAACATGTTATTGTTTGCGGTCATTATGGTTGTGGTGGAGTAAAAGCGGCAATGGGTAACGACTCAATAGGAATCATTGATAACTGGATTCGTCACATAAAAGATGTATATCGTTTACATGATAAATATTTAAATTCTATACTAAATGAGGATGAACGTTTTAATGCTTTTGTAGAAATTAATGTTAAAGAACAGGTATTTGATTTGGCTAAAACATCCATTATACAATCTGCTTGGAAGAATGGTACGGAAGTAACTATTCACGGATGGGTTTATGGATTGAACTCTGGATTCGTTACTGATTTGGGCGTTAATTTTAGCTCAGATAAGGATTTGGATGAAGTGTATCAATTGAATTTCAAAAACTAATATGGCTCTAATATAATAAGCTTTTGTTATAAAAAAAGGCTGTCTATAATTTTAGACAGGCTTTTTTATGTTTAATCCTCATAATCCAAATTTTCATTGAATGAAGAAGGTAATAGGGTTGGGATAAATTTAATCAAAATGGGAAGTAATAAACTGCCCCCGGGAAGTAAAAATATGGTCAAAGATGGCACAGTTTTACAAATATCCAATAATTGTTTTTTTACCTTTTTCTTTTCTTTTTCATCCAAATCTCTATGTGTATAATGTGCCAAAAGCAACATCAATTCTTTACTTTCAAGTATCTCTTTTATTAATCTCGATTTATTGCGTGAAATCAAAGTAATGACACTTTTCGTGGTTTGATCGTAAAAATGTTTTACCGGATTTGAATAATTAAAATAAGGGATGTCTTTTTTGTGCTTTGCAATAAATCCATCGGTGCTGATAATGCTTTTTGATACAAAATCATCTTCGATTAGTAAGGTTTCAGCGAGTGTATGCAAAAAGTAGGCTTCGTTATTTTCTATGACTCCATCACTCCATAACGCCATTCCTGCAATGTCAATCAGGTATTTTTTTTCCAATTCAGCATTAAAATAGTCTAACTCTAAATTCTCTAAAGTTATATTTTCTTTCTTTGAAAACTTACTGTAGCGAATTGAGGCTTCAAATAATTTGATCAACAAATCATCGTATTGCGATTTATTGGTTTTTATTTTTAAAGCCAGAGTTACAATATTGACAACTGTTTCTTCAATTTTCTTAAGGTATTTTTCAGGTATTTCACCATGAATCAAGTATTGGCGAAAAGCCAAAACATCTATAAATAGAAGCGCATTGGTAACTAAATGCGAAAAGTTTTTATTGATTATGCTTTCATTTGTTTGTACTCGTTGGTCAATTATGTTTTCCAACGTAAGAACAGTATTGTTTTTGGGTAGTATTTTTTTGAATAAACTAAAGCCTTCGGGATGCATTTGTTTGTAAAATGCATTGGCTTGTTCAACAAATAGTGCTGAATCTTTTTCTTTATTCGTTAATAAAAAAACACCATATAATGCATTTAGTAAGGCTATTTTGGAAATTTCTTCTTTGAACCAACCCTTAGATTTTATTTCAAAAGGAGTGTTAAATGAAATAATGTGACCGTAGATAAAGCCAGTGTCCCTTAATTTTTGATAAAAACTATCTTCAGTTTCAGATACAGTGTGTTCTGATAACTTTAGCTTTGTAAAGAATTTATCTATCCAACCGGATGCTGAAGGGTTAATCATTGCTTAATTTTGATTATGCAAAGCTATGTTTTTTTATGAATCAATATGTACTTCTTAGATTTATAAAATAAGCTCTTTGGAGATATTTGTGAAATTTTCTTTTTTCAATTGAAGAAAATTAAGATTCAGCAATTCAAAGTGTTTTTAAAACTTATTTTATGGTTTAAAGGGGGGATACTTTTTATTTTTTTTACTGATAAAAAAAGTTAATTATTAATCAGTCTCTTGATTTTTTATTTTGTTGACAAAGGTCAATTATAATGACAATTCTATTGTTTCTGGTTTCTGTTCTTTTGGCCTGATTGAGCCAATATAAATAGCTTTTTCGGTAAGAAGGACTAAAGTTTTTATAGTTTTCGAAAGCAATTTTATTTTGTTCGAATGCTTGGGTTAAATCCTCAGGGATTATTAAATCTTCAACTGCGTCTAATGATGTCCATGAACCGTTTTGTTTGGCAATTTCAATTTTAGCCAAGCCACTTTCGTGCATCAGATTATCGGAAATAAGTTTTTCTATATAGGTTTTGTTGAGTTTACTCCAAACGCTTTTGCTTTTTCTGGGGGAAAAAATTTGCTTTCGACTGTGTTCATCCACATTTCTGACGGTTGAATCAATCCAACCATAACAAATAGCAACTTGAACTGCTTCTTCCCAACGCATGCTCTCAAAAGGGCTGTTTACTTTGTAGAAAATTAAATATACACCAGTTGACGAATGATGATTGTTGTGTAACCATTCTCGCCAATCTGATGCTTTTTTGAAATAGAGATGTTCTTTTTCTTTCAAGGGAATTTCCTATTGTTTTTATTTTATTATTGCTGTACACGCTACTCTTCCACCAGCATTTCCTGTTGGTTGTGTTACAAAATCATCAGCTCCTTGGTGAACAATAAGTCCTTTTCCTAGAATATTTTTTGTTGCATCTTCACCGCCAATAGACCATTCATCTGTAGTAAAAGTAATGGTACCATTCCCTTTTTCATCTGCAGTAAAATTGCCTATATCACCTTTATGATGTTCTGCATCGCCCCATTTCCCATGCTTTTTGAAGGTTGGGTTCCAATGCCCTCCAGCAGAACTTCCGTCGGCGGCTGAACAATCTGATTTCTCGTGAATGTGAATGGCATGAATTCCTGGTTGGAGTCCTGCAATTTTGGCCACAAAAGTTACTTTGCCATTTTTCTCCGTGAAAGTTGCTGTTCCAGTGACTTTGCTGTTGCTTTTGGATTCAAGAGTAAGGTTTAGACTTTTGGCATCACTAGATTTGCTCTTGGTCTTACAGCCAATGATTACGGTGATTATTACAGCGACAGAAAATATTATTTTTTTCATGATTTTAAAATTTTTTAATTGGATTATAAAATTACGTATAAAAAAGCGTATTAAAATTAATTGTTTATTAAAATCTACTTTGACTTTTCACCAACAAAATGGTTGGTTGGCGATTTAAATAATATATTGAAAGAAGTCAAGCTGCCATAAATACGAGTGATGTATTGCTGTAATTCTATCTTTTCTATTTCTTCAATTTTGCTGCTGTTTATCTTTTGTTCCATTACACGTAAGCGATCACGAACCATTATGATTTTATGGAAGAAAGTGTCAATTGGAATTTCTTTGGAAGCTAATCCAGCCTGGCCTGGTTCCAAAATAATTTTCCCACCTTTCCATTTGTCTCCAATTGGTACAATTTCGGAAACATCAGACCATTTTTTCAAAAGATCTCTTAAACTCTGTTCGACTTCCGAAAAACTTACGGTATCCACTTCGTCTACAGTAGCTTCTATAACTTTGAACTCATCGTTTAAAGGAATGGTTTCTAGTCCATTTTCTATAAACGTTACCCAATACTCTTTGGAAGAGACATTGGTTATTACTCCTTTTCCATATTCTGGGTGCTCAATTCGGGAACCTATTCCTAGTAGTGTCATGGTGTTTTTTCTTTTTTACGAAAATA
>DATEOV010000450.1:0-6120 GCA_035273645.1 Flavobacterium sp.
AAAAATGAGAGCCGAAACACCAAATAACGATTGGACAGAGATAGAGTTGGTTTGTTTTGAGGGAAAAAGTCTTCATCTCATCAATGGCAAAGTGGTCATGGTTTTGCAAAATTCCCGCTATTTTGATGGTGAGAAATTCCAGCCTTTAACCGAAGGAAAAATACAATTGCAAAGTGAAGCTGGCGAAGTTTACTACAAAGACATTAAAATAAAACCTATAAATAAATTACCTGCTGAGTTTGAAAAATTATTTTAAGCAAACACAATTCGTGCATCATTTTTTTAGATTTAATCATCATTCATAAAAAAACGGAAATGACTTTTAAAAAGTCATTTCCGTTTTATAGTATACCTCAATAAATGAACTATCTGATGTAAACTGAGATAGCGTTACCATTCTTTAGTTTTAATTCAGTAAGTGTAAGATTGACAATATCATAAGTCGTACTTGTGCCATTTACAACCAATGTCACTTTACTATCTCCTTTGGAATAAGTTCCTGATACAGTTGTTAGTGCACATGGACTGATAGTGGAATCATAATCACCTGAAACTAATGTGTTATCAATCTTTAGATTAATAAAATCATGGTCACATCCTGCTACATTTTGTGGCGGATCCATCAAGGTTTCTACACCATCAACACTGGTACCAACTTTGACAATGCTCCATTTCCCTTCTATAGGAGCTATTGTATCCCCTTCGTTTTCATCACTAGAATTACAAGACGTTGCAAATAATCCGATACTTAATAACAATGCAAATAATATGCTTTTAGTTTTCATGCTCTATTTATTTAAAATTAATAATGGCTAAATTAACTTTAGAGCGTCTGAAGACTGTTATATAATTACTGATATTCTTTATATTATTATCATCGAATTGCAAAAATTATTGAAATGTTCCTTTGTCAAACCAAGCGATTTTCAATGATTTGGGCTAATTCATCTCCTTTTTGTGTGCCAATTAAGATTTTTTTTCCGTTTTTTAACTCAATGGCTAGTCCTGTATTACCTTTGGTATTGTAAACTGTTCCATAAGAAGTGAATAATCGAATTCCGTAACCTACAAATTTATAGTTCAAAACTGTGGCTGATTTTACATCTTCCCATTTAAATGTTTTTTTTACCAATGGCGAAAACTTAATTCGTATTTCTTTTTGGTCAATTACTGTTTCTAGTTTCATATACCAAAACAAAAATATGATTCCAAAAGGAAGTATTGCAAACATAATTAACCCTATATCTGACATTGGCTTGTCGCCAAAATCCTCTCCTATAATCAACTGTTTAAAAAGCCCATAAGCTTGGAAAAACCCGAGTCCGATTAAAAATAACCATAACCACCATTGGGTAAACTTTTGTTTTTCTTTAAATTCTGATTCCATTAGATTGTTTTATTTATACGTTATCAAAAAACCTATCGGGTTATGTAGGATCAGATTCGTTACTATCCTTTTTCTGATTCATTTTTGCAACTAAAGCTTTCAGCCGTAATGCTTTTTCTTTTTTTTCTTCTTGAAGTTTAGCCTTTTTTCGATTTAGCAATTTGGTATGTAAAGCCTTGTTTTTAGTGTTTTTTTCAGGTCCTTTTGCCATAATTTCTAATCTTATTTAATTACTACTACAAATATAAAGAAAGTCAAATTAAAATGAGAGATGAATTAACACTACAAATGCCTAGCCCCGATAGCAGTGAAAATCCTTTTTGTTTTTTCTTTAAAAACAAAAAGATTGAAACGGATAGCGGGATTAGCTCCTAATAAAAACCATTAAACTCTCAATTCTATTGCTTATTTTTGCACTCAATAAAATTGAGTTATGATACAGAATCCAAAAAGATATACCATTACGGCGGCATTGCCTTATACGAACGGACCTATACACATTGGGCATTTGGCGGGGGTTTACGTGCCTTCGGATATTTATTCCCGTTATTTACGTTTACAGGGAAGAGACGTTTTGTTTGTTTGCGGAAGCGATGAACACGGCGTTGCCATTTCGATGAAAGCCAAGAAAGAAGGCATTACGCCACAGGAAGTAATTGACAAATATGATGGAATTATTAGAAAATCATTCTCAGATTTCGGTATTTCATTCGACAATTACTCAAGAACTTCGGCGAAAATTCATCACGATACCGCTTCGGAATTTTTTAGAAAACTGTATGACAAAGGTGATTTTATTGAAGAAATAACGGAACAATTGTATGATGCTAAAGCCAATCAGTTTTTGGCGGACCGTTTTGTAGTTGGAACTTGCCCGAAATGTGGAAATGAAGAAGCTTATGGCGACCAATGCGAAAAATGTGGTTCTACGCTAAATGCAACCGATTTAATCAACCCAAAATCGACCATTACGGGAGAAACTCCAATTTTGAAATCTACGAAACACTGGTTTTTGCCTTTGGATCGTTATTCAGATTTTTTGAATGAATGGATTCTTGTTGGACATAAAAATGACTGGAAGCCTAATGTTTACGGACAAGTAAAATCTTGGATCGACGGCGGATTGGAGCCTCGCGCAGTTACCCGTGACTTGGATTGGGGAATTGATGTTCCCATAGAAGGAGCTGAAGGGAAAAAATTATACGTGTGGTTTGATGCACCAATTGGATACATTTCGTCCACCAAAGAATGGGCACAACGCGAAGGAAAAGAATGGGAACCGTACTGGAAAGATCAAGACACAAAGTTGGTTCACTTTATTGGGAAAGACAATATTGTTTTTCACTGCGTGATTTTCCCGGCCATGCTAAAAGCCGAAGGAAGCTATATTTTGCCGGACAATGTACCTGCGAATGAATTCTTGAATTTGGAAGGAAACAAATTGTCGACTTCCAAAAACTGGGCAGTTTGGTTGCACGAATACTTGGAAGAATTTCCAAACCAACAGGATGTTTTGCGTTATGCATTGACATCAAACGCACCTGAAACTAAGGATAACGATTTTACCTGGAAAGATTTTCAGGCGAGAAACAACAATGAATTGGTAGCGATTTATGGAAATTTCATTAATCGTGTGGTGGTTTTAACCAATAAATATTACGAAGGAATTGTACCTCAACCAAACGAATTATCGGAAGTTGACGAACAAACTTTGAATGAATTGAAAGCGTATCCAGCCGTGATTTCGAGTTCATTGGAAAGATATAGATTTAGAGAAGCTCTTGGTGAAATGATGAATGTAGCAAGACTTGGAAACAAATATTTGGCCGACGAAGAGCCTTGGAAAATGGTTAAAACCGATCCAGACCGCGTTCAAACCCAAATGTATGTTGCTTTGCAAATTGCTGCTGCTTTGAGTTCGCTTTGCGAGCCTTTCTTGCCATTTACTGCTACAAAACTGTCTCGTATCTTGAAGATTGAATCGGCTTTAAACTGGAAAACAATTACGGATAGTTCAGATTTATTGCCTGCCGGTCACCAAATTGGAGAAGCTGAATTGCTTTTCGCCAAAATTGAAGATGAAGAAATTCAAAAACAAATAGACAAATTGGAAGCTACTAAAACAGCTAACAAAGCTGAGAATAAAGTAGCGGAGCCTCAAAAAGACTTAATCCAATTTGAAGATTTTGCCAAAATGGATATCCGCGTAGGAACTATCCTTGAAGCTGAAAAAATGCCGAAAGCGAACAAGCTTTTGATTTTGAAAGTAGATACTGGAATTGATGTTCGTACGATAGTTTCTGGAATTGCCGAGAGTTTTAAACCTGAAGATATCGTTGGAAAACGAGTTACTGTTTTAGTGAATTTAGCCCCAAGAAACCTTCGTGGTGTAGAAAGTCAAGGAATGATTTTGATGACTACTAATGCTGAAGGAAAATTGGTTTTCGTAAATCCTGATACAGATGGTGTTGGGAACGGAGAGACAATAAGTTAATTTTTCGTTAGTTACTGTAAGTTTTATTTACTTTTTTCCGTAGATTTACTGCATTATATTTTTTTATGCCATATCCTATATTAGACAACACACCTATTAAAGAGATTATATTCTCAATTTCTTATGAAGAAATTGTAGATAAAGATTGCTTTGATAATTTTGTGAATCTTGAATTCATTAAGAACAAATTCGAAGACATAAAACCTTCAGTGACTAATTCTTTTGAAATAACGAATGGAGGATTAAAACATTCTCATGACAATAGTGGTTTTCATTTAAAAAATAAAAACGAAGTTTTACAAATGAGAATGGGATCTATTTCATATCACTTTTTAAATAATTACTGTGAATTTGATACAATCCTTAATTCTCTTATTAAATATTGGACTGCATTTGATGAAGTTACGAAAGATAGATTGACAATTTCTGAAATTTCTGTGAGATATATCAATGTAATTGAAATTGATGAAAACAATCCTGCTTCTCATTTAGTTCAATTATATCCAAAACAATCTGATGATAGAAAAATTTTAAATTTTCAAAATCTAGTAAACTTTACATATCTAAAATATCCAGATTATAATGTAAATGTAGTTTCTACCAAACCAAAAGAAGAATTGGTGTTATTAGATATTGGTGTTAAGTATAAATTTCAAGAAAAAGATGATCTTAAAGAAAAGTTTAAACCTTTACAAGAAATAAAAAACAAAGCTTTTTTTGATTCAATTACAGCAAAAGCACTCATAAAATACATGAAATTAAATAATTAGTTATGGAAAATTCATTAGAAACATTAGCTATAAATTTAAATTTAGGTCAATCAGAATTATTCAAAGAGTATTATGACAAACCTGAAATTAAACAAATACACACATTCAACGAATTAAGTATTAAAGACTTAACGGATTGGTACAATAGTGTTCTGAACAAATATGTTTTTTTAAATCCTATTCAAGTTGAAAATTTTCAAGCTTTTTGGAACTCATTAGAATATGTTCTATCTAAAATTGATCCATTAAAATTAAAAATCAAAACTGATTCAAATGAAGAAGAACAAGATTTATTATTATGGAGAGAATCTAGTAAAGGACTTTCAAAGTTATCTTTTGATTCTTATGGGCAAATAACATATATGTTTAACGGATTTGACGGTAAAAAAATAAGAGGCGTTTTTGATTCTGATGTAGATATGGAAAAACTATTATTCCGTTTTATCAGACTTTAAATTTCTCAATTTGGATTGTACTTTACCATATATTCCTGAGCATTTACATTCTAAAGACAAACCAATTATTGATACATTTTCTATTGGTGAAAAACTTTTTTACAGATGCTTGCCTGAAAATCTTGAAAAACCTTATGATAAGATTAATTTAAAAGATATTTCTCATAATAGAAACTTCGGAAATGACAACCTTTTCGGTGATGAATGTGTTAAATTCAATGTTGACCCTTTAAAAGAATTTGAAAAATACGATACATTTAATATTGTAACACTTTTGATTACAAATCTTGATGACAATCAAACCTATTCAAAATCTTTTTCAAAAACAAACCATGAGCAAAAATCATATACGGTCTTAATATACCTTAAACATGATCCAATACCATGTATGTACCCTCATTCTGTTTTTGAAATAAAATTAGATGATGTAATAGTAACCGATGAAAATTATAAGGAAACAATTGGTAAAGACAATAAATTTTTTAGTAATATAAGAAGTGAAATTAGACAGGAGCTAACTTCCATCATTCAAAATGGAAAAATAGATTCTACTTTAGATACAGAATACATTGATACTCCGTAACTTTTGGATTAATTTGTAATTGCTTTCTATAAAAGCAACATATCTATCTATTAGGTATCTAACCTGACATAAATGAAAATCACAAAACCAAGACTAGCATTAATTGGAGGCATACTTTGCATTTCAATTTTTCCTATATTGATAAAATTGCATTTGGCTTCGGGCTTAATTTCAGCTTTTTACAGAATGTTTTTTGCGGTTATTTTGCTTTTGCCTTATGTGCTTTTGAACAAAAAATTTAAACTTCCAACTTTAAAGCTTACCCTTTTAGCTGGGTTATGCGGGATTTTATTTGCTTCTGATGTCGCTGTTTGGAACATCGCTATTCAGGATTCGAGTGCTACGCAAGCATCATTATTGACTAATTTATCTCCGCTTTGGGTCGGAATTGGTTCTTTTTTGTTTTTAAAATCAAAACCTGCAGCGAGTTT
>DATEOV010000451.1:0-4124 GCA_035273645.1 Flavobacterium sp.
GAAGAAATGAATGACAATCAATATAGTTTAAAAGACTTAGTTTCTGGAGAACAGAAAAAAGTAAGCTTAGAAGAGCTGAAAGTGATTTTAAAATAACAAAAAAGCTGTCAATTGACAGCTTTTTTTTATGGAATAAATTTAGCCTGGCTCAGCATCCAGTTATAGATTTTATCTTCTCTAAAATAGCGCTCCACACTGCCGTGATTTCCTCCTTTAACAACGGTAAAAGTAAGATTGGCATCGGGATTGCAAGTCTGTATGGCTTTGACCATTTTTCTGGATTCCGAAATAGGGACAATATAATCTTTGTTTCCGTGAATAACCCACAAAGGAACTGTCGACAGGTTGCAGGCATCTTTTGTGTTTCCGCCTCCGCAAATGGCTACTGCTGCAGTAATTTTATCGGGATATTTGCCCGCAAAATCAAAAGTGCCATATCCACCTAAGCTCATTCCGCACACATAAACTCTCGATAAATCGGTGTTGTAATTGTTTTGCACATATTCCAAAAGCTTTAAGAGCTTGTCTGGATCCCAAGCGCCGTGAGCTACCTGAGGCGCAATAACGATGGCTGATATTTCTTTTCCTCTTTCGATGGCTCGAATTACGCCGTAACGTTTTACTCGATCCAAATTGGTTCCAGAGAGGCTTTTTCCGTGAAGAAATAAAATGATAGGCGCTTTTTTGTCCAACACTTCCTGATTGGGCAGATTGATCCAGAAAGGGTATTCGGTTTGGTCTGTAATTGCTTTTAGTTGCGCTTGTGCAGTAGGAATGCCACAAAGCATAAGTAGGTAAAATAAAATGTAAAATCGCATTAGTTTGGGGGCATTGTTTTGAAATGGGTTCGCAAAATACCTTTTATAATTTAAGGGGGCAACTTTTTACGGATAAAAACATAATATCTCCCTTTAGCCCCGATAGTAGTGAAAATCCTTGTGAGCCGGTGTTCGGCTCACAAAATTGCAACGTATAGCGGGACCAATGCTCCCAAAAATGCCAAATGTTTCTGCTCAAAAAAAAAATAATCGAATGTAACTGGCGTGAACTACGGATAGTCATCTTGCCTTTAAATCATTAATAATAAATCACGTATTTGATTTTAAAATGCAAAATAGTGTGAATAATACAAGTTTTGGTGCCAATTGTATAATATTTCTGAAGCACTGTAGAATCACCTTTGCCTCATAAAATATTATAACTCTTAAAACAAAATAAAATGAAAACTAAAACTTTACTATTCACCTTTGCGATACTATGTGTTGCGTTAATTACCGGATGCGAAAATGACGATTTTGAAGAAGTCGTTGGGGTATGTCCCATAGTGGAGTCTACAACTCCTTTGAGCAACGCATTAAATGTTCCAGTAGGGCAAGTTATTACCGCAACATTCAATGAGGAAATGGACCCAAGTTCAATTACTTCGACCTCATTTACGGTAGTTGGAGCTGCACCCATAGCGGGAACGGTTACTTATACAGACAAGACTGCCACATTCACACCAGCAGTTCCGTTGGCAGAAAACACCACTTACACAGCAAAGATTACCACAAAAGCAAAAGACGTGATGGGTAATTTTTTGCAGGCAGATTATGTGTGGGTATTTTCAACAGGTACAGTTTTAAGACCTGTAGTAATTACAACAGATCCAATTAATAATGCCATTGCTGTGAAGTTTGATAAAACAATATCGGCTACATTCAATATGGCGATGAATCCATCAACATTCAGCAGTACAACTTTTAAAGTTAATCAAGGCATTAATGTTGTGTCAGGAGCAATTTCCTATACAGGTTCAACTGTGTCTTTTGTTCCAACAAATCCTTTATTGGCTAATAAAATCTATACGGTAACTATAACGAATGGTGTTAAAAACTCATTGGGTACCTCAATGGTTGCAGATTATATCTGGAGTTTTACAACAGATGTTGTGCCAACAGTAACTGCAACAGATCCTATTAATAATGCTATTAATGTTGCCTTAAATCAAACTGTAACCGCAAATTTCAGTACCATAATGGATGCTGCTACAATCAATGCGACTACGTTTACTTTGAAACAGGGGACAACAACAATTCCAGGAACGGTTTCTTATTCAGGTACTACAGCATCGTTTAATCCAACAAATTCACTTGTGTTAGGAAAAGTTTATACCGCTACAATTACAAGTGGTGCAAAAAATGCTGCAGGAACGGCATTGGCCAGTGATTATGTTTGGAATTTTACAACAATATCGACTCCTCCTGCCGCTATAATAATAGATTTAGGTACAGCCTCTGTATTTGGTGCTTTTGGTGGAAACGCTGGAATAACAAATCAAGGATTAAATACAGTAATCAATAATGGAAGCATAGGAACAACTGCTGCTTCGACTCTAATTACAGGATTTCACGATAGTGTTGCAATTTATACGGAGACTCCTCTAAATGTCGGAAACGTGAAAGGCAGTATATTTTCTGCTCCTCCAGCGCCTGGAAATGCTACTTCATTTGCAACAGCACAACAAGCATTGCTTGATGCAAACGCAGCCTATTTAAGTATTTCGCCAGCTTCAAAACCGGGAGGTTCTGATCCAAATGCAGGTGAATTAGGTGGATTGACATTAGCTCCGGGTGTTTATAAATCAGCTAGTGGTACTTTCAAAATTACTAATGGTAATCTTACGCTTGACGCAAAAGGTGATCCAAATGCAACTTGGATTTTTCAAACCGCAGCAGGACTTACTGTTGGTATTGCAGGGCCAACAGGTGCTAAAAGTATAATATTGACAAACGGCGGATTGGCTAAAAACGTTTTTTGGTATGTTGGTAGTTCGGCTACTATAAACAGTGCCGGTGGAGGAACGATGGTGGGAACTATTATTGCTAACTCTGGTGTTACTTTTTCTACTGCCGGAAATGCAAGCCAAACGGTACTCAATGGTAGAGCAATATCTTTAGTTGCGTCTGTGACTATGGTAAATACAACTATTAATGTACCATAATACAACAATATAAATAAATGTAATTCCCGGTTTCGGACGGGATTTATTTCAATAAAAAATTAATAACAAAATAAATATAAAATGAAAGCTAAAATTAGTTTTAAAACGGAATTATATACAACGTGGATTTCAGAGAACATTCTCTTAAACACCCTTTTCTTATTGACGTTGTTGTGCCTAAGTACTCAAACAAAGCTTCAGGCACAAGAGGTTAATTACACAAAACCTTCTTGGTACTTTGGTGTTGCAGCTGCCACCAATTATAGTTTTTACCGTGGTTCGACACATCAGCTTAATTCGAATTTAACTCCTCCGGTAACTTTTCATAATGGAGAAGGGGCAGGGCTTTATTTGGCACCGCTTATTGAATTTTATAAACCGAATACAATATTGGGATTTATGTTTCAGGCAGGTTATGACAGCAGAAAAGGATCGTTTGATCAGAAAACCACTCCTTGTAATTGCCCCGCAGATTTATCTACAGAATTAAGTTATATCACTGTAGAGCCAAGTATTCGTATTGCGCCATTTAAATCTAATTTTTATATATATGGAGGGCCTCGTTTGGCTTTCAATGTGGATAAATCATTTAAATATCAGTTAGGAATTAATCCCACTTATCCCAATCAAGAAGTATCACCTGAGGTAAGAGGTGATTTTGACAATATTGACGAAACGCTTATTTCTATGCAAGTTGGTGCAGGATTTGATATTCCGTTATCCTCACAAAAACATAAAACACAATTTCTTTTGTCTCCGTTTGTGAATTTTCAACCTTATTTTGGACAGCATCCCCGTACAACTGAGACTTGGAGTTTAAGCACTCTTAGGGTGGGTATGGCACTTAAATTTGGACAAGGAAGTAAAGCAGAAACTCCGGAAGTGGTAGAGTCTGAGGTGCAGTTTTCTGTAAATGCTCCTAAGAATATGCAGGGAGAACGTAACGTAAGAGAGATATTCCCACTCCGAAATTATGTTTTTTATGATCTTGGATCAAATGAAATATCTAGTCGTTACAAATTATTGCGAAAAGAAGATGTGAAAGATTTTAATGAAGATCATATTGCAACTACAGCAACGGTAAACCCATCAGGTCGTTCTGCACGACAAATGACGGTTTATTATAACGTGATTAATATTC
>DATEOV010000452.1:0-4367 GCA_035273645.1 Flavobacterium sp.
CCTAAATTTTGAGCCCAGTTAGGCAAAGCAGAATACAATAAATGGTGAGGACCTGCCCAGATATATAAAAATATTAATGACCAAAAGTGGATAATGGATAATCTATAGGAATACACAGGACGATTGGCAACTTTTGGCACAAAATAGTACATCAATCCCAAAAACGGTGTAGTCAAGAAAAAGGCAACCGCATTATGACCATACCACCACTGCACTAATGCATCTTGAACCCCTGCATAAACAGAGTAACTTTTCATGCCCGAAATAGGCAATTCCAAACTATTAAAAATATGCAATACCGCAACCGTAATAAATGTGGCTAAGTAAAACCATATCGCAACATACAAATGGCGCTCTCTTCTTTTTAGCATCGTACCGATCATGTTGATACCGAATGCTACCCATATTAAAGCAATGGCAATATCAATAGGCCATTCTAGCTCAGCATATTCTTTTGATGAAGTATATCCTAATGGAAGTGAAATTGCAGCCGCAACAATAATTAACTGCCAACCCCAAAAATTAAGGTTACTCAAGAAATCACTGTACATTCTTGCTTTTAACAAACGCTGTAGCGAATAATAAACACCTGCAAACATTGCATTCCCAACAAAGGCAAAAATTACTGCATTGGTATGTAAAGGTCTCAATCTACCGAAACTTAACCATGAAATACCTTCGGTCAGGTTTGGAAAAAGGAACATAGTAGCCAGTATAAGACCCACTAACATCCCCACTACTCCAAACAGTATGGTAGCATAAATGAACTTCTTTACAATTTTGTTGTCATAATAAAATTGTTCCATTTCCATATTTATAATTGTTTTTAAAGTTGTTTAAAATTGGGTAATTATTAAAAAGATTAAAGAGTAATTTAACTCTTAATATCTGATTTATTTTGGGAAGATTTAATCAATTCATCATCAAAAAGCATTCTGACAGATGGCGTATAATCATCATCATATTGTCCTGATTTTACCGCAAAAATAAAAGCAATAAAAAATCCAATGGCAACGAAAATACTTATGGCAATCAATAAATAGATAACACTCATAGTCCTAATATTAAGTTAACAAAATTATACGTATCACTTTTTACAAAAAATGACAATTATCATATTTAATCTAATATGTTAAAAATATGAAAAAAAACTAAACAATTCCCTGTTAAACTATTTTATTTTTCGAGAATAATAATTGCTCATAATCGTAACAAAACTAACTATCGTAATGGTACTCAGAGGCATAATTATAGCCGCAACCAATGGTAAGAGATTTCCAGTAATTGCAAAAGACAACCCAACCACATTGTATAAAAGTGATAAAGTGAAGCTCATTTTAATAGTCGTGATGGCTTTCTTGGATAATTTTAAAAAATAATTCAACTTTTGAAACTGTTTTGCATCCAAAATTGCATCACAAGCAGGTGAAAAAACATTGACATTTTCGGATATGGAAACTCCCACGTTGCTTTGCGCCAAAGCACCGGCATCATTAAGCCCATCTCCAACCATCATTACATTTTTGCCTTGTTCCTGCAGAGCCTTTATAAACTCTAACTTTTGCTCGGGTTTTTGATTAAAAATCATTTCGGTTCCTTTTGGCAGGATTGATTCCAACAGACTACGTTCCCCTTCATTGTCACCTGATAAAACTTTCAGCTGATATTGAGAACTCAGTTTGCCAAACAACTCAGATAATCCTTCTCTATATTGATTGTTAAAAATATATTTACCGAAATATTTATCTCCTATTTTTATATGAACTGCGGTTTGTTTGATTTCGTCTTCTCCACTTTTTTCAATGAAATTAGCAGATCCTATTTGCACCGAAACTCCATCTATCACTGCTTGAATTCCTTTCCCCGTTATCTCTTCGAATGCATCGAGTTTTAATCTTTTTGTTTCAGGCAAAAAGTCATACAACATTCTGCTCAAAGGATGATTGGAAGCACGAAGAACACTTTTTAGTATTGCCAAATTGGATTCATCAAGAATTTCACCTTCAAATGAAATATTCGATTTCGCATTTGTGGTTATTGTCCCCGTTTTATCAAAAACAATTGTATCGACTTTGGCCAGTTGTTCAATTACCAAAGCATTTTTTAGATAAAAATGTTTATTGCCAAAAATTCGCAACATATTCCCCATAGTAAAAGGAGCTGTCAATGCCAATGCACAAGGACAAGCTACTATCAATACGGCGGTAAAAACATTGAAAGCCGTATTGGCATCAAAAAATATCCAATAACCAAATCCTGCAAATGCAATCAGTAAAAGAATTGGTGTAAAATAACGACTAATACTATCGGTTATGGTTTTGTGTTTTTGTTCAACCGATTTCTGAAAAACATCATTACTCCATAATTGGGTCAAATAACTTTGGGAAACCGAATGCAAAACTTCCATCTCAATCACTTTTCCTATTTGTTTTCCCCCTGCAAAAACTTTATCTCCCGATTTCTTAGTGATTGGAACGGCTTCACCTGTAACAAAACTATAGTCAATTTCTGCTTTATCCGATATTAAAATTCCGTCAACAGGAATTAGTTCTTGGTTACGAATCAACAATCGGTTCCCTTTTTCGATTTCATAAACCGGAATACTTTCCTCGGTAGTGTCATTATTTATTTTGGTAATCGCAATTGGGAAATAGGATTTAAAATCTCTTTCGAAACTAAGAAAACTATAGGTTTTTATTTGAAACATCTTACCCAATAACATGAAAAAAATCAATCCGGTCAAACTGTCAAAAAAACCAGATCCATAATCCATTACAATATCAAATGTACTTCGAACAAACATCACGACAATTCCCAGCGCGATAGGAATATCGATGTTGAGCATTTTGGATTTTATGCTTTTAATGGCTGAAACATAATACCCGCTAGCTGAATATAAAAAAGAAGGCAAAGCCAAGGCAAAAATCAATCCCCTGAAAAATGGTCGATAATTATCCAACCAAAATTCCTTTACCTCAAAATACTCCGGAAAAGAAAGCAACATAATATTCCCAAAACAAAAGAATGCAACACCCAGTTTGTAAGTCAAACTTCTGTCAACATTATTTTTTCCGGTTTCATAATTTTCTAGGCTAATATATGGTTCATAGCCAATAGAACTCAATAAATGAACAATCTCTTTCAAGGAAACAATCTCAGGATTGTAATTGATTCGGACTTTTTTCTCTGGGAAATTAACCTGCGAAGTGTTTATTCCTTTTTGAAGTCGCTGTAAATTTTCTAAAATCCAAATACACGAACTGCAATGAATATGAGGAATACTTAGAGAAATGATAGCAGTTGAATCTTCTCGAAATTCCAATAGTTTTGACACAATACTTTCATTGTCCAAAAAATCATATTTCCCATTAATATCTAGTGGAGTTGCTCCTGGTGATTTTTCGAAATCATAATAACAGGTCAAATCATTTAGACTGAATATTTCGTAAACGGTTTTACATCCATTGCAACAAAACTCTTTTTCATCAAATACAATCTGTTCTTCTATTACTATATCCAAACCACAATGAAAGCAATTATTATTCTCCATAAATTAAAGGGGTAATTAAACAGATGCAAAATTCAAAAATTGATTATGTCTCAACAATGATATTTATCATATAAATGTATAACTTTGTAAATGAAAATCCAATTTCGCTATGAGCAAATGTGAACAATGTATCGTGAGAGAATTTAGTTCTTTGAAAGCACTAAATAAAGATGAACTTATAAGAATTTCTGAATGTAAAACCTCCAAAACTATCAAAAAAGGAGAAACCATATTTGAAGAAGGGGAAAATGTAAACGGAATTTTTTGTATAAAAGATGGTGTTTGCAAATTGACCAAATTAAGCCCAAACGGAAAAGATCATATTGTAAAATTGGTTACCAAAGGAGAGTTATTAGGTCAACGTTCTATGATAAGTGACGAACCAGCCAATTTGAGTGCTGTAGCCTTAGAAGATATGCAAGTTTGTTTTATACCAAAGGCTGAAATATTAGGGTTCTTTGATAAAAACAATCAGTTTTCAATGAATGTCATGAAAACGATTTGTGGCGATTTAAGATTAGCAGATGACCATATGGTGAATATGGCGCAAAAATCTGTGAAAGAAAGATTAGCCGAGACCTTGATTTACCTACACGAAACCATGGGTACAAATGCTGACAAAACATTAAAGGTACAATTATCCCGAGATGAACTGGCCAGCATGATAGGTACTGCAACCGAAAGCTGCATTCGATTATTATCCGATTTTAATAAATTAGGACTGATTGAATTGGTGGGTAAAAAAATTGTTTTGAAAGACATTAATAAATTAAAAAAGATTGCTGATTAAAGCAATCTTTTTACTGAATTCTAAAGT
>DATEOV010000453.1:0-2370 GCA_035273645.1 Flavobacterium sp.
TCTAGTATTAAATAAAAAACAACCAAACAAGATACATTCTTTGTAAATTTGCAACAAAAAAGTTTTCAACCATAATGTTCCGATTCTAGAATAGTAACATCGAAAACAAACAATAAAAACTGAAAACTAAACACTGAAAACTGAACACTTACTTTGAGGTATTTTATAAAATTAGCTTACAACGGAACCAATTATCATGGTTGGCAATACCAACCCAATGCTGCCTCTGTTCAAGAAACAATGAACAAAGCCTTTTCAACTATTCTCAACTCCGAAATTAACCTTATGGGAGCAGGAAGAACTGACACAGGAGTTCATGCCAAAGAAATGTATGCGCATTTTGATTTGGAAACTCCATTTGACATTCCGAATGTAATTCACAAGCTAAATTCATTTTTACCAAAAGACATTGTTATATACGACGTTTTTCCCGTTGATAATGAAGCTCACACTCGTTTTGACGCTACAAAAAGAACTTATGAATATCATATAAACACTTTTAAAGATGTGTTTCTTCAAGAACAAAGCTGGTACTTTCATCAAAAACTAGATTTGGATTTAATGAATGAAGCCGCAAAATCATTGTTAAACCATACTGATTTTCAGTCTTTTTCCAAGGTCAATACAGATGTAAATACCTTTGATTGTAGTATATTTGAAGCCTATTGGAAACAAGAGAATGAGAAATTAATTTTCACCATTTCTGCCAATCGTTTTTTACGAAATATGGTTCGCTCGATTGTGGGAACTTTAATTAATATTGGACTGCATAAAATCACTTTGGATGATTTTGAATCGATTATAGAAAGTAAAAACAGAGACAAAGCTGGATTTTCGGTTCCAGCTCATGGGTTATATTTAACCAAAATTGAATACGATTACATTACGAAATAGCCCTGATAGCAGTGGAAATCCTTTTCTGTTTTTCCTTTAAAAATAGAAAAGATTGCAACGGATAGCAGGAATAGCTCCAAAAAATAAATGAAAGCAAAAGCATTTGATACCCGATTATTCAAGAGAATATTAAAATATACAAAACCCTATCAATGGCGTTTTAATGGTGTGATTATTTTCGCCATTTCACTATCGGTTTTTGCAGCACTTCGCCCCTATTTACTGAAACAAACTGTCGATAGTTATATCCAACCCAAAGACCAAACCGGTTTATTGATTTACATAATCTTAATGGGTGTAGTACTTATCCTTGAGGTTTTGGCACAATTTTTCTTTGTGTATTGGGCAAACTGGCTCGGACAGGATATTGTGAAGGATATTAGAGTAAAACTATTCAAACACATTTTGAGTTTTAGAATGAAATATTTCGACTTGGTACCCGTGGGACAACTCGTAACTCGATCTGTATCGGATATTGAAGCGATTGCTCGTATTTTTAGCCAAGGATTATTTATGATTATAAGTGACTTGATGAAAATGCTCGTGGTTCTTATTTTCATGTTTTACATGAACTGGAAATTGACATGGATTGTGATTGTCGCCATGCCTATCTTAGTTTATATTACCCGTATTTTCCAAAAAAAAATGCAAGTTGCCTTTGAGGAAGTACGTACTCAAATTGCCAATATGAATTCTTTTGTTCAAGAAAGAGTTACGGGTATGAAAATTGTTCAGCTTTTTCACCGCGAAGACATTGAAGCCGAAAAATTCAGGGTAATCAACGACAAACACAATAGGGCTTGGATAAAAACCATTTTGTACAACTCGATTTTCTTCCCTATTGCCGATATTATTTCGTCATTAACTCTTGGTTTCATTGTTTTATATGGAGGATTCCATATTTTAGAAGGGGATACTTCGACCACTTTTGGAGATTTATTTTCATACACCATGTTCATCGGAATGTTGTTTAATCCTTTACGCCAAATTGCGGATAAATTCAACGAGATGCAATTGGGAATGATTGCTGCCAACCGTGTTTTTGACATATTGGACACTCAAGATCAAATACAAGACACAGGAACCATTGAAGCGCCATTATTTGACGGAGATATTCGTTTTGAAGAAGTGAGATTTGGTTATATTCCAAACGAAGAAGTGATAAAAGGAATTAATCTTGAAGTGAAAGCCAGTCAGACTATTGCTATTGTGGGATCTACAGGAGCTGGAAAATCGACAATTATCAATTTATTGAATCGTTTCTACGAAATAAATAGTGGTTCAATATTTATTGATGGTCATAATATTGAGAACTATAGTTTGGGTTCTTTACGCAAGCAGATTGCCGTGGTTTTACAGGATGTTTTTCTTTTTGCAGATACCATTCACAACAACATTACACTCAACAATCCGGCCATTTCAAGAGAAGATGTGATTGCTGCTGCCAAAAAAATCGGCGTACATTCATTCATCAAA
>DATEOV010000454.1:0-3263 GCA_035273645.1 Flavobacterium sp.
ACTTTGGGAGGAAATTTAGTGGCTCAAGGCACTTATGACGAAATCCTTAAATCAAGTTCTTTAACCGCCAAATATTTGAACGGCGACCTTGAAATAACAGTTCCAAAAAAGAGAAGACCTTATAAAAACTTTATCGAAATAAAAGGAGCAAGAGAAAACAATCTACAAAATATTGATGTTACTTTTCCACTTGATGTTTTAACCGTCATTACAGGAGTTTCAGGTAGTGGAAAAAGTACACTTGTTAAAAAAATTCTTTTCCCTGCCATGCAGAAAAAACTGGATAACGCAGGAGAAAAAGCGGGTCAGTTTAGTGAACTTTCCGGTTCTTTTTCGCAAATAAAACACATTGAATACGTTGATCAAAACCCTATTGGTAGAAGTTCTCGTTCCAATCCGGTAACATACATCAAAGCCTATGATGATATTCGAGAATTGTATGCCAAAGAAAAGCTTTCCAAAATAAGAGGTTATCAAGCGAAGCATTTCTCTTTTAATGTCGATGGCGGTAGATGCGAAACTTGTAAAGGTGAAGGGTCCATTAATGTCGAAATGGTTTTCATGGCCGATGTTCAATTGCCTTGTGAAACCTGTAACGGAAAACGTTTCAAAAAAGAAGTTTTAGAAGTAGCTTTTGATGGTAAAAATATTCATGACATTCTAACGATGACCATCGATGATTCCATTCTTTTCTTCGAAAAAAACAAGCAAACAAAAATCATTCAAAAATTACAACCTCTGCAAGATGTTGGTTTGGGATATGTACAACTTGGACAATCCTCATCAACACTTTCTGGCGGGGAAGCTCAACGTATAAAACTAGCTTCATTTTTGGTCAAAGGAACCATCAAGGAAAAAGCCCTTTTTGTATTTGACGAACCTACAACAGGATTGCATTTTCATGATATCAAAAAACTAATGGCTTCCTTTGATGCTTTAATCGAAAAAGGACATTCTATACTTGTTATAGAACATAATCTTGACTTAATAAAATGTGCAGATTGGGTTATTGACCTTGGACCTGAAGGAGGAGAAAATGGAGGTTTATTACTCGCTGTAGGTACTCCCGAAGAAATAGTAAAAAACAAAAAATCAATTACTGCAAAATATTTAAAAGAAAAACTATAAAAAGGCATTTAACTTTTTATCCAAACAAAAAAGCCACACACAATTAATAATTTGTGGTGACTTTTTATGAATTATTCCTTTATATATTATATCTGAAGAATTGTTCGTTATTTTTAATCAATCCAAAATCTAAAAAGCAACTTAATATTTTGCCACAGATTTACAGATTTTTTACTAATCCAACTCTTTTATTTTAAAAACGAATTTTGTCCCAGTCAATCTGTGGCAATCTATTAGTGATTATAAGACAACAATAAGATTAACCTAAATAACATTTTTCTTCAAAAATTTTACCTTCCTCATCAATTGCAATCAATACTTTTTTGTCCTTGGAAGTAACCTGTGTTAAATACAACCAAGGCAAAGACCACATTCCTAGTGTTGCACAGCAAATTAAAAAATTGAGACTATGATTTATTTTTTTACCTTCTTTATATAAAATGGTAAAAGGCAATTTGTCATTACGCTCTACTACTACAAATCCATTTTGAATCTTATTCGAAATAATTTTTGTAAATAGATTTAACTTATCTTGATTAATAAAATGATTTTTCATCTTTTGTGCATTAATTTAAATTAAGTATTTAGACAAATATTTAAGAATAATACAAATTTAAGTCACATATAAGAACTCTACAATACCCACTTTTGGTGATATTGAAAAAATTATTTTGCAAACACCTAAATATCAAATGATTAAAAACAACTCATCTACAAAACTGTAAAAATACTCGTTGAACTAATTCCTAACAAAAAATAAACACTATTTTACTCACAAAATATTTTAAAAAAAACAATATTTTAACAAGTTTAACACTACTAAAAACCTATTTATCAACTTTTACATTAAATGAAGGAGTCTTATATTCCTTATTCAGGTAATTTTCTGGAATAGTTGTTCTGTTTCCATCACGATGTGAATTGTAATGCGGTGACATGATTTCGAGACCAGCCTCATTAAAACAGTCTTGGATGTTTTGATGCAATTTTGAATAAATAGCTGGCTGTTGATTGGGTTGCTTGGTATAAGCATTAATTTCATACGCAACATAAAAATCATCCAAACTGGTTTGCAATACGAAAGGTACTGGAATCTTTTCAAGTAAATCGGTTCTTAAAGCTGCCTCTATAAGTGCTTTTTGAACATCATTCCATGGACAATCATAACCAATGGTAACTGTAGTATGTATCAATAACCCACTGCCGTTTCCGTTAGTATTTGCAGAATAATTAATCGAAGAACTAGATAAAACAGTAGCATTTGGAATCGTAATATCTTCTTGTTTTGGGGTTCGAACACGAACAACCAACGAAGTTTTCTCAATAACAGTTCCGCTGGCATCACCTATTTTTATAAAATCACCAATTTTAAAAGGGCGCATATACGTTATGACCAAACCCGCTATCATATTGGCAATCGCATTGGAAGAACCCAAAGAAAACAATACCCCAACAAATACAGAAACCCCTTGAAATATTGGTGAATTGGATCCTGGTAAATAGGGGAAAATAATCACTAACATAAAAGCATAGATTAAGACTTTTATGATGTTAAAAGTAGGCTTGGCCCAATCACTGTAAAAACCTTCAATTTTAATTTGGCCCTTCTGAATCTCATCAACAAAAAACTTGATGGCCTTCAAAAGGTACCGAAACAATACTACAATTACCAGTATGGAGATCAAATTGGGCAGAAAATCAAGAAATCCCATCAATGCAGCTTTAGCCGGAGAAAAAATCCACTTCAAGAGAGTCGTTGCATAAGCTTCAGTTTCTGGGAAAACACTAAAAATGGCTGGTAAAGAAATATAAAAAGTAAAAACTAAAACAACAATTCGGGTCAAGGATACAATCTTTAAAACAAAATCCAAATGCCTTTCGGGTGAAAAAACATAAGATTCCTTAAACTTTAGCCCAGAAAAATATCTTTCTTGTCTTTTGATAAGAAAAAGTCGAAACCATTTAAACAGTTTATTGATTGCAAATACAATTACAACTATTAAGCTAATCAATAATAGTACAAGTCCTATCCTTTTTAGCCAACTCTCAACTGCATTATTTTCTTTTTGAAAAAGTACAGTCTTTTGTATAATAGCAAGGTTTTTTTGAGCCAAAGCAAAATTACTGGCCCCAAT
>DATEOV010000455.1:0-3601 GCA_035273645.1 Flavobacterium sp.
CTTTTCTAGCTCGAATAACCGGAGCGAGTATATTAATTCGTTTTCCGGTAAAATCCTGAATAATTAGATCTTTTATTTGATCATCCGAGTAGGAGACCATTTTTTCTCCAGTATTGTAGCTGTAAGCATCGGCGCCACGTGCATAAAGCAAACGTAGGAAATCGTATATTTCGGTAATAGTTCCCACAGTCGAACGAGGACTTTTGCTTGTCGTTTTTTGTTCGATTGCGATAACAGGGGAGAGTCCGTCAATTTTATCGACATCAGGACGTTCCAAACCTCCTAAGAATTGCCTCGCATAAGCCGAAAACGTTTCTACATAACGGCGTTGTCCCTCGGCATAAATGGTGTCAAAGGCCAAGGACGATTTTCCCGATCCTGAAAGCCCAGTAATGACTACCAGTTTTTCACGGGGAATGGAAACATCTATATTTTTTAGATTGTGAACGCGTGCTCCTTGAACTTCAATCGTATTGTCTGTATCTAGCATAATTTTTGCAAAAAAGCAAAGTTACCATTTTGATTGATTCTTTTGATAGAACGCTGTGGAAGTTTGTGTTAAAAAGGGAAATTAAATTTATTCTATCGTCATCGATTTTAACTTGGTTCTATAAGCTTCCAAAGCTTCGGATTTGGAGATAAAACCAAAATATTTATCATCACTTATCACAGGAAGAAAGGCTTTTTTGGAAGATTCAAATTTGTCCATGACAATTTCCATACTATTGGAAGGATGTACAATGGCAACAGGTTGAACCATTATTTCTTTGACCAATGTATATTTTACTCTGTATTGATTGAAAATGATTTCTCGAATATCATTAAAATGGACAATTCCCAACAAGCGGTTGTCAGTTGAAACCACTGGAAAAATCACTTGGTCGGAGTGGGAAATTAAATCAACAAGTTTTTCTAGGTTTTCGTCTGGTGTCAGTTTCAAATAATCTGTATGAATGATTGAATTTGTGTCTAAAGTCGAAAGTACGTTGGAATCTTTATTACTTGTAAAAGCGTGACCTTTTTTAGCCAAGCTCTTAACATCCAAGGAGTGTTTTTCAAACCTTTTGGAAATAGCAAAGCTAGTTGAAGCGACTATCATTAGAGGAATCATTAATCCATAACCTCCTGTAATTTCTGCAATTAAGAATATTGCGGTTAAAGGAGCATGAAATAATCCGCTCAAAATACCTGCCATTCCCACCATTGTAAAATTACCAACAGGTAAATTCGTCAACCCCGTCATGTTTAATAATTTTGAAAAGAAAAAACCAACATAAGAGCCTAGAAATAGGGAAGGAGCAAAATTACCTCCATTACCGCCACTTCCTAGAGTTATTCCTGTTGCAAAGGCTTTTAACATAAAAGAGCACCCAACAAAAGCCAATAATGCCCAGCTATTATTTCTAAATCCACTGAAAAAAGTATTTTCCAACAATTCTCCCGGATCACTTCCAGATAAAGTTCGGATACTTTCATAACCTTCTCCAAAAAGCGTTGGAAAAATAAATATTAAAAGTGCTAAAATGGAAGCTCCTATAAGTGCTTTTGTATAAAGTGGATATCTAATATGTCCAAAAAAATGCTCCGTTCTTTGGAAATTTCGGGTATAAAATACTGCGACAAATCCAGTAAATATGCCAAGAAATATATAGTAGGGGATATTATGATAATCAAAAGTTTCTCTGCTAGGAAAATTTAATAAAATACTTTCATCAAGAGCTATTGCTGATACCAAAGCACCTGTCGCAGCAGCTATCATTATCGGGGTAAAAGCCGAAATACTGACATCAACCAAAAGAACTTCAATGGCAAATAAAACTCCTGCTATTGGTGCGTTAAACGCAGCTGCTATTCCAGCCGCAACTCCACAACCAATAAGTAATGTTCTGTCTTTATACTGCAGTTTATATCTTTGGGCATAATTGGAACCAAATGCCGCACCAGTAATCACTATTGGGCTTTCAAGACCAGCCGAGCCTCCCAAACCTACGGTAAGCGAACTTGTCATGATTTGGGCATACATTTGTTTCTTTGGAATAATACTCGCCTTTTTGGCGACTGCATATAAAATTTGTGATGTCCCTTTTTCAATAGTTCCTCCCAAAAAACGTTTTACGACAAATACAGTAAGCATGATACCAATTACGGGCAGCATTATTTTAAGAAGTCCAATCTTAAAAATGTTAGCGTGGATAGTTATATAAGTAGCAAACCTAAAAACCCAATGCGCAAATGTTTTTAGTATAATAACAGCTATTGCAGAGGAAATCCCAACTAAAACACTTGATAAAAAAATAAATTGCTTTGGAGTAAAAGCAGACTGTGATAAAGCAAGCAGCTGTTCTATTTTTGAAAAAAACTTTTTAAACATTATCTTTTTAAAGTTGGTTTAACACAAAAATAAGCTTTTTAATGTAAAAGGTGACAAAGTATTCTATCAAAGGCATGTGTATCTATAAAAATTTCACATCTTATCTTATATTTTTTAATGCTTCTTTTTCGCTCAATTTTTTTAGATTCGAAATGGACACAAAGTCCTTTACAGCTTCGGGATTTGTTTTGGCATATTCCCGCAATGCCCAGCCAATGGCTTTTTGTATAAAAAATTCAGTTGAAGTTTTATGCTTCTCGCAGACCAATTTTAATAAATAAAAATCTGTTTTTTCTTTATAACCCAACTGAAAAAGAATGGCGCTTCGATTCAACCACATATTATCGGAATCTGAAAAACGATTAATGACAGCATCAGTTTCTAAGGGAAATTGTTGCAAATAGCCACCCAAAATAAATTTGGCAATAACATCAACACTATCCCACCAAGAGTTGGTGATTATGAGTTTTTCGATAAGCTGAATATCTTCTTTTATATAATTGTTATTCAGTTTTTTTATCAAAATTTCTAAAGAACAATAATGCAGTTCTCGCTCTTTTTTGGAATATAAAAATAAAGCTATTTCCCTTGGATTTTCAGAAACTTCCTTTTTATTTACTGTCCAAATGGCTTTGAAAATCTGTCTTCTTTCCTCTGTTTTTATTCCGAAAAATTGAAACTTATTCTTCATGTATTTTGACATAGCAATAGCATTTTCAACATTGCTATTTTCTGTAAAAGCTTTTTCTAAAGAGGAAATAAAATTCATGTAATAAAATATTGATGACAATAACAATTTCAATAATATAATGGTAATAACAAAAAATCTGCAATCTAAAGTCTAAAACCCCGCCGCTTTATCGTCACCTCTATAATCAGCACCACCTTCAATTTTGCCATCAGGAAGAACCAAAATTGCATCTACTTTTCCAATTACAGGCGTTGTTTTTTCATTTATGATATATCCTTTGGATTTTAATTTTTCAAAAGTGTTTGTATTGAAAGTATTGGGTTCAAATGTAATAACATCTGGTAGCCATTGATGATGAAATCTAGGTGCATTTACAGCTTCTTGCATACCTAAATTATATTCATAGACGTTTAGAATTGTTTGCAAAACCGAAGTAATGATGGTGGATCCGCCAGGTGATCCAACAACCATAAAAAGTTTTCCGTCTTTCTCAACAATTGTGGGTGTCATAGAACTCAACATTCTTTTTTGTGGAGCTA
>DATEOV010000456.1:0-2037 GCA_035273645.1 Flavobacterium sp.
CTCCAAAACACCTGCTTATAAAAATTAATTCAACTTAAAATTAATCTGCATTTTCTCTAATTCGAACAATAATTCATTCGAAATTTGAATTTTCAGCTTCCTACTTGGCATAGCTATTTTTGTTACTACTTTTATTTCTTCTACCTCTGTGACTGGCTTTATTTCAACTACTTCTGTCGCTTCTTCATTTTCATCCACAAAAGACTCTTCTTCATTTTCGGCAAACTCAGGAGTTGCTTCAACGATTCGCTTTATTTTTTCCAACTCCATAATTTCAAAAGCCACTGTATTTTCTCCTTTATAATCCTGAAAAAGACGATTTAGTTTATGAATGAATTCAGTCTCAATATCTTTAATATTCAGTAAAAGGATTAACTTTTTCGCAAAAGTACTCAACACATCTTGTAAATACTGCACCAATACAAATTGCATTCTAGGGTCGGTTTTTTTACCTGTATCTTGATTTACCCAACCTTCTTTTATCATCACTTTCATGAATGTAAAATTATTTTGAATAAAGAAATGCCTAAACTTTAAATACTCTTCCCCAAAAATTTTAAATTCATAACTCTCGTCATACCCTTCCAAAACAAAGGTTCCCCATCCTTTTCCGTTCTTGGCCACACGATGCTGAACATTAGTAATAATTCCTCCAAAAGTCAAATTCTTACCAACGTAAACTTCCATGTTTTTAAGAGCTTCTAGCTTGGCATTGCAAAAATATTTCATTTCAAATTTGTAATCATCCAACGGGTGTCCAGAAATATAAATTCCAACTACCTCTTTCTCTTTGGCCAATTTTTCCATAGTACTCCAGTCTTCACATGGAGGCACAATAGGTTCCGCAATTTGCACATCACTGCTTTCGCCAAACAAACTCACTTGTGATGAATTTTCATTCTCCTGAAATTTGGATCCATACTTAATGGATTTTTCATAAAAGGTTATTCCATCACCATCATCATGGAAATATTGCGCTCTAGTTGTTCCTTCAAATGAATCGAATCCACCAGCCAGAATTAAGTTTTCCAAGGCTTTTTTATTTGCTGCACGTAAATCAATACGTTTGGTCAAGTCAAAAATAGACTTGTATTTTCCGTCTTTTCTGTTTTCTACAATAGTTGCAACAGCACCTTGTCCCACTCCTTTTATGGCACCCATTCCAAAACGAACAGCATAATCATCATTTACCGTAAACTTGTAAAACGATTCATTGACATCGGGCCCAAGAACCTGTAATCCCATACGCTTACATTCCTCCATAAAGAAAGAAACCTGCTTGATATCACTCATATTATTGGACAAAACCGCCGCCATGTATTCTGCAGGATAATGCGCTTTTAGAAAAGCCGTTTGATAAGCGATCCAGGCATAACAAGTCGAGTGCGATTTATTAAAAGCGTAACTCGCAAAAGCTTCCCAGTCTTTCCAAATTTTTTCCAAAATTTTGGCATCGTGTCCTTTCTCAGCAGCTTGGGCAACGAATTTAGGTTTCATTTTATCCAGTACGTCCTTTTGTTTCTTACCCATCGCTTTACGTAAAACGTCGGCTTCACCCTTTGTAAACCCTGCCAACGACTGGGACAAAAGCATTACCTGCTCCTGATAAACGGTAATTCCATAGGTTTCACCAAGATATTCTTCACAGGCATCTAAATCATATACGATAGGTTCTTCTCCATTTTTTCTTCGAACGAAAGAAGGAATATATTCCAAAGGTCCTGGACGATACAATGCATTCATCGCAATCAAATCCCCAAAAACTGTGGGCTTCAAATCCTTCATGTATTTTTGCATTCCGGGTGACTCGTATTGAAATATTCCAACCGTTTCTCCCCTTTGGAACAGCTCGTACGTTTTGACATCATCGATCGGGAAAGTATCGGGATCCAATTGAATTCCAGTTCGATACTTTACCAATTTTACGGTGTCTTTAATCAAGGTTAGGGTCTTCAGACCCAAGAAGTCCATCTTTAACAGTCCTGCACTTTCGGCAACGGAGTTATCAAATTGGGTAACATATAAATCCGAATCCTT
>DATEOV010000457.1:0-2081 GCA_035273645.1 Flavobacterium sp.
CACCACAGAAGTAGCGTATGAATTGGGTTTTGAGTATCCCAATTACTTTTCAAAATTCTTCAAAAAACAAGTTAATCTCACACCAAAAGAATACCGGTTACAAGCCATCAACAAAAATTAATTACAATGAAAAGCGTCTTCTTTTGAAGGCATTTTTTTTGTATCAGTAATCTGTTTCTTTTTTTCTAGTAATCTGTTTCTGTGGATCTCTTTTTCAAGAAATACCTTTGTTTAATAATTTAAACATTACGAAATGGAAGACAATAAAAGTATGAACAAAGGTGAAAATTCCCGTAGAAATTTTCTTCAGAAAAGCGTGATTTCCGGAGCAGGATTGATGTTTGTACCTGGTCTGATTTCTGCATCACCAAAAGATGCAGCAAACAATGAAATCAAGAACGATAAAGTGGACAAAATGACTACAAGGAATCTTGGAAAGTTAAAAGTTTCTGCATTGGGAGCAGGTTGCATGAGCATCAGTGCTAATTATGGTGCGCCTGCAAAAATTGAAGAAGGCATCAAAACTATCCGAAAAGCGTATGAAAGCGGTGTTACATTTTTTGATACTGCCGAAGTTTACGGTCCTTATACCAATGAGAAATTGGTGGGCGAAGCATTGAAACCATTCAGAGATAAAGTAGTCGTCGCTACCAAATTTGGGTTTGAAATTGGCGCACCAAATATCACTCTAAACAGCAGACCAGAACACATCAAAAAAGTGGTTGAAGAATCTTTGAAGCGTCTTCAAACCGACCATATCGACCTTTTGTACCAACACAGAGTTGACCCAAATATTCCAATTGAAGATGTGGCAGGTACCATAAAAGACTTAATACAACAAGGTAAAGTGTTGCATTTTGGTTTGTCCGAAGCCAATACGAACACTATCCGCAAAGCACATTCTGTACAGCCAGTTTCTGCTATCCAATCAGAATATTCTTTTATGGAAAGAAGTGTAGAAAAAAATGGCGTTTTGGATTTATGCGAAGAATTGGGAATTGGTTTTGTGCCTTGGGGACCGCTCGGAATGGGATATTTGACAGGAAAACTAAATGCTCAAACTCCTTTTGATAGTAAACTGGATTTACGTTCTGCATTTGACCGCTTCACTCCTGAAGGTTTGGCAGCCAATATGCCGATTGTAAATCTGCTGAACCGTTTTGCATCTAACAAAAATGCAACTGCATCACAAATTGCATTGGCCTGGTTAATGGCAAAAAAACCTTTTATTGTTTCGATTACCGGAACCAGAAATATTCCTCATTTGAATGAAAATTTAGGGGCGTACGATGTTCGGTTATCTGCATCAGAATTTCAGGAATTGGAAACAGAATTTGCTAAATTAAAAGTATATGGCGGAAGAATGAACGCTATGCAAATGACTTTCTGCCAATAATTTCAGCACAATAGCTTTCTATTAATTTAATAAAACAATACAATGACAAATAATAAAGTTTGGTTAATAACCGGAGCAAGCAGCGGAATAGGATTAGAAAAATGCCTACAGGGAATTATCTTCTACCTTAAATTTTGATTAAAATTATTTCTTGACAAACAATCAGAACGCCTTTAAAAGAGGCGTTTTTCTGTTATCAGTAATTTGTTTCTTTTTTAATAGTAATCTGTTTCCCCAGGATGAAAAGCAAGGCTTTAATTTTGTCCTATCATTTTAAAAGATAAAACAAAGACACTCTTTTCGGAAAAAATTTAAATAAAACAACACATTTAAGAATGGAAAAATCAAAAAAAGTATTGCTAATCAACACACATTTAACCTATCCAAATTGGTCAGAAGGAACATTAAATAATTCATTTATACAAAAAGCAAAAGACTTCTTTGAAACGAAAGGTTTTGAAGTTCTAGAAACAAAAGTTGAAGACGGCTACAATCCAGATGAAGAAGTAGAAAAACACTTGCAGGCAGATATTGTAATTTTACAAACACCTGTAAATTGGTTTGGTGCACCATGGATTTACAAAAAATATGTTGACGAAGTATTTAATAGCGGATTGAACAGCCAAAAATTTCTTTCAGGAGATGGACGAACAAGAGAAGACAAAACCAAACAATACGGGACAGG
>DATEOV010000458.1:0-3124 GCA_035273645.1 Flavobacterium sp.
GATTTTTCCCTTGTAAGGAGAGTTCCATTTTTGAAGTTTGGCAATCAATTCGGGAACGCCGAGTATATTGATACTGCGTTTGATGTTATAAACTAACATAATCAAGCTATGTTCTCCGTTTACTTTTTCCAATCCCGTTAAGTTGGTGTGATTGTAACCCCATTGCCGTTTGATAGTACCAAAGATATGCTCGTTAATTTCCTGCCGCTTGCGGTAGAGTTGTGCATTTGCCTGGTAGCGTTTGTTGTTTTCTTCTACGGCATCGGCATATTGACTGCGGTCTATTTCCCTACCAGCCACCCTGCTGGTGCATAAATGTTTTACGGAACATTCTTTGCATTTGGATGTTCTGTATTTTTTAAACTCATAACTGTCCCTGTCCGTGGTTTTTTTGTGCCAACTACCTGTAGTTTTAAGCGTTTCTCCTTGTGGACAAGTGTAGCTATCAGTTGTTTTATCGTATTGGAACTTAGAGACCAAATAATCCGTGGTTGTACCGTTTTCATTACTTTTTCCCTGTTCAGGCTGCGCTACAATTGTAGTGATATTGGATTGCTTGCAGATTTCTATTTGTTTGCCATTATGGTAGCCTTTATCTACCAATGCGGTATAAGTTCCGATGGCTAAATTCTCTTTAGCTTCAATAGCAATAGCCGATAAGGCACTGCGGTCATTCTTGTTGATGGTATGTGTTGCTACCACAAGATTATGTTTAGCATCTACTGCTGCTTGGATATTAAATGAAATTTCAACCACTTGTCCCTGCACTAATAATGCCCTAGCATCACTATCGGTAGTGCTTATTTGAGGCTCGCCACTTGCTTTTAGTTTTTCTTCCAGCAACTCATAACGAAGTTTGTTTTGTTGTAAGCGTTCTATCTTTTGTTGGACATTTTTGATTTCTGAAGAATTCTCTTTGGTATCATTTTCCTCCAAAGCATTTAGGTATTCTTGGGTTTTAGTTTCGATATATTCTAGGTGTTTATCTATCTTCTTTTGATTGAAATTGGCTTTCTTACTATTGTGCGCTCGGCTTTTGGTTCCATCAATAGCAATGGTTTCTCCGCCAACCAAATCGGCATCTTTCAAAAATGAAACAAACAGTCTGAATAAGTTCTTCAAGGCAATGGGATTGTTTTTTCTAAAATCGGAAATACTGTGGTAATTGGGACGAATATCTTCCAATAGCCATTGCATTTCAATGTTTCTAAAACATTCCTTTTCTAGTTTACGACTGCTTCTCAATCCGTTGAGATAACCGTATAAATAGATTTTCAAAAACACTTGGCTGTTATAACTCGGACGACCTTCCCTTTTGAGAGTTTTAACTTCAAAACCAAGCTTAGATAAATCTATAAACGATACAAAAGCATCTATAAAACGAACCTGATTATCGGGACTTATGGCGTCTTCTAAACTTGAAACACGCATCTGATGGCGGGAAATTCCTAGGATATGTTGCATTCTTAAAAATACGAAAAGTCCTGTTTTCATAACAGTATTTCGTTATATTTGTTCGTAATCAAACGGAAGTTTTTTCACAGACTGACGTTAGGCGTCAGTTTGGCAGAACGAAAAGAGAACGAGGAATTACAATTATACATACTCAATAAGTAGTAGAACACAAATCTATAATACATTACTTCTAAAACACAACAGATTTAATTTGAACCTTTGAAAAATACAAAAAATGAGATTTAGACTTGAAGCTGACATCGGTGGATTTTTATGGTGGTTATTTATAAAATTCTGTAAAACTAAACTTGAAGACGAGCAAAAAGAAGAAAAATGGTCGCGAAATATTTTCTTTTTAATTGTAATTGGTTTAACAATAGCATTCGTGTCAATCAAATTTTTAAATTAATTTTTTATCAATTAGTTAAAATTAAAATGAATTAAAGCAAAATGAAAATACTTAAATATCTAATAATTTCATTAATCACAATAATAATTTTAACATTTATATATGGTAAATTATTCTTTCCAAAAAGGGTAATGATTGCAGGCGAAGAAGTTTCAGTAGAAAAGCCTTGGAGAAAACCAACAGAAAATGAAAATGAAACTTTTAAAAGATTAATAACAAGTTTCAATTTTGCAGAATGCACAAATCTTTATCTAAAAGAAGTTGACAATGAAAATTTTATTTTGGCTTGTTTGAAGGAAGACAAAAAATGCGATTTTTATTGGGCAACACCGAAAAGAAATGATTTAATGAGATTAAGTGAAGAAGTAAAAGCAGAAATCACACCGCCTAAATAAAAAACCGAACGCCTAACAGCCACTACAACGGATTTGGGCATTTGGTTTAATGGAAAATTGGTTTTGTATTTGGGATGATTTGGCAAATCCGAAGAATGGACTTAATTTAGTACCAAACCCGCTGTAGTACCAGAACGTTGGCAGTAATCTAAAAGAAACATCGCATTCAAATTTGACTTATGACAGAAATATTTAAATCGCATCGTGAAATAACAGAAGAAGATTTTGAAGAGTTATGGAAAAAAGCTTTATTCATCTTTGATACGAATACTTTACTTGATGTTTACCGTTTACCTGAATCTGCTAAAATTGATTTTTTAAATATTCTTTCAGATAAAAAAATAAAAGATCGAGTATGGCTTCCATTTCAGGTAATTCTTGAGTTCACGCAAAATAGATTAGATATTATTGGTGATCAAAAAGGTAAATTTTCAGCAGTCCAAAGTATTATCAATGCTGGTATTGAAGATTTAGAAAACACACATCAAAATTTACGAGACAAAATAAATAAATTACAATTAAAAAAACGTCATTCAGTTATTGATCCTGATAAATTTATCAATGATGATTTATTTAAGGAGTCAAAGGAAAAATTACAAAAATTCTTAGGTGAGTTAAAAGAGCTTGACAAACAACAGCCGGATGTCAATGACAAAGATGAAACGCAGAAGTCAATTTTGAAAATATTTGAAAACAAAATTGGTACATCATTTAATTTATCAGAACTCGACGAAATATATAAGGAAGGTGAAAATCGCTATAAAGAAGATATTCCTCCAGGTTTTAAAGATAAAGACAAACCTGGATTTTATTTATTTGAGGATAAAAAATATATCAGAAAGTTTGGTGATTTAGTTGCTTGGAA
>DATEOV010000459.1:0-2124 GCA_035273645.1 Flavobacterium sp.
GACAACATGGTTTTCCCTAGCGAAAAATGGACAATGGTTGATTTTTTGAAAGGCAGCGTTAACATCGGTCGAATGTTCATAACTGGAATCGCCTGCAGCAAAAGCCGAATAATCAAATCCATCAAAAAGTAATACACCAAGAATTTATTTACGGTAACCAGCGGATCCAGTTTCATCTCTCTAAGAATATAAAAAGCTCCTACTCCTAATGCTAGAAAAACTAATGTAAAATATAGGACAAGGAATCCCATTAAAATTTTCAAAGCCAAATTCGAAGCGAACGAAGCAGATCTCGTAAAAGATTTCCATTCGAGATAAATAAATTTTGTAAACATGGTTTTTCGTTTGATTTTGCAAATAAGTAGTTTAAAGTAGGAAAATGTTACAAAATGCAATAGAAATAAACTTGAATAGTATCAAATTCTTTCAATCCTAAATAGTTTTATTACTTTTGCAAAAAAATATTCCTATGCCATCCTTTCTAAAATTGATTGTAAAAGAAGTAAAACGCGAAACCAAAGATGCTGTTTCGATACTTTTTAATGTCCCTGAAGAATTAAAACCTAATTATACTTTCATTGCTGGTCAATATATAAATTTACGACTGACATTGGACAATGTTGAAATTCGTCGTGCGTATTCTATTTGTTCAGCTCCTGGAAGCGGTGAATTGCGAATTGCTGTAAAAGCCGTTAAAGACGGAGTTTTTTCTCAATTTGCGAATAGTAAATTAAAAGCGGGTGATGTACTTGAAGTAGGAAAACCAGAGGGAAAATTTATTTTTGAACCTGAAATAGACCGTCAAAAAAATTATATTGCTTTTGTGGCAGGTAGCGGAATTACTCCCGTTTTATCAATTATAAAATCGGTTTTGAAAAGTGAACCAAAAAGTTCATTTGTCTTGGTTTATGGGAATAAAACTCCTGAACAAACTATTTTTCATCAAGAATTACACGATTTACAATTGCAATATGTAGGCCGTCTTTTTGTACATTATGTATATAGCCAAGCTACTGTTGAAAATACTTTATTCGGCAGAATTGACAAATCCGTTGTAAACTTTGCTTTGAATAACAAGCACGCAGCATTAGATTTTGAAAAATTCTACTTGTGTGGCCCGGAAGAAATGATCAATACAGTTTCAGGTATTTTGAAAGAAAAAAATGTGAGAGATTCGGCTATAAAATTCGAACTTTTTAAAACCTCTTCACATGAAAATACCATTCAGGAAGCATTAGTTGGACATTCAAAAATCACCGTTATGGTTGATGACGATGAAACAACGTTCGAAATGTCACAAAAACAAACCATTCTTGAGGCATCCCTAAAACAAGGAATTGATGCACCATATTCTTGTCAAGGAGGTATTTGCAGCAGTTGTTTAGCACGTGTAACATCTGGAGCAGCCTTAATGAAGAAAAATTCTATTCTTACCGATAGCGAAATTGAAGAAGGTTTAATCCTTACTTGTCAGGCACACCCAACCACTCCAACTATACGAGTGGATTATGATGATGTTTAAAATAGCATAAATGATAGTAAAAACTTCTCTGAAAAGGGAAGTTTTTTATTTTAAGGAAGTTTTGATTTTTTCAACAACCATTGCTGGCAAAATTGTTCGCATGGCATCTTCATAACCCTCCACTTTTTTGTTACCGTAAACAGATGTCGGCAATTTCGGATACAAGTTCCTATCCGAAACCAAGGCATTTTCCAAAGGCTGATTGAAAGGAGAAAAACCAGAAAAAGGATGAGTCGCACCCCAAAGCGTAATTACTTTTACCCCAAGCATGGCCGCGATATGGGCATTCCCAGAATCCATAGAAAGCATTATATCTAGATTACTGATAAGATGTAATTCCTGTGGGAACTTGATTTTTCCAGCTATATTGATGACCTTAACTTTGCCGGAACATAACGTATTCAAAATTTCAATTTCTTTTTTTCCACCACCAAAAAGCAAAATGGTGTTATTTTGGTCTAATGCTAAAGCGTTAATCACATCTTGCATTAAATCCAGAGGATATACTTTGGAATCATATTGTGCAAAAGGTGCAATCCCAATTAGTTTTTGTGATGAATTACCAATTATATCAAGAATTTCAAAATCCAAAATAGCTTTCG
>DATEOV010000460.1:0-2666 GCA_035273645.1 Flavobacterium sp.
GGTAAATGTTTACGGAGCAAGTAAACGAGCGGGTGAAATTGCATGTTTGAAAGAAAATGCAAACGCAATTATAATTAGAACGTCGTGGGTTTACAGTGAATTTGGTAATAATTTTGTAAAAACTATGCAACGTTTGATGGGCAAAAAAGAAGAAATTAATGTTGTCAATGATCAAATAGGTAGCCCAACTTATGCTGCCGATTTGGCTCAAGCCATAATGGTTATTATTACTCACAATAATTGGCAGGCTGGAATTTATCATTTTTCTAATGAAGGAGAAATCAGCTGGTATGAATTTGCTTTGGCAATTCAAGAAATAGGTAGTTTTAATTGCGCAATTAGTGGAATACCATCTTCAGCTTATCCTACACCAGCAAAACGCCCTCAATATTCTTTATTGGATAAAACCAAGATAAAAAAAACTTTTGGAGTTGTTGTTCCTGATTATAAAGAGAGTTTGGTTAGATATATGGAGTTGCTGGGTTAGATTAAAATATAATCAATTATAAAAAAATAGAAATCAATAATTAGATTTGAGTTGCAAACTTCTCAATTATAAATTAGAAAACACTTAAAAGAAAATGAAAGGAATAATATTAGCAGGAGGATCCGGTACAAGATTGCATCCCTTAACACTCGCAATGAGTAAGCAAATGATGCCTGTTTATGATAAGCCCATGATTTATTATCCGTTATCAACTTTGATGATGGCGGGAATTAACGAAATATTAATCATTTCGACTCCACATGATTTGCCTAATTTTAGAAAATTATTGGGAGACGGATCAGCAATTGGTTGCCAATTCAGTTATGCCGAGCAAGCAATTCCTAATGGATTGGCTCAGGCATTTGTGATTGGAGAAGAATTTATTGGTTCTGATTCCGTTGCCCTAGTTTTAGGGGACAATATTTTCTTTGGTGCCAATATGCATGAACTATTACAATCAAATACAAAACCAGATGGAGGAGTTGTTTTTGCTTATCATGTTTCGGATCCAGAAAGATACGGAGTGGTGGAATTTGATAAAAACTTAAAAGCACTTTCTATAGAAGAGAAGCCTTTGGAGCCTAAATCAAATTATGCAGTTCCTGGATTGTACTTTTATGATAATTCGGTTGTGGAAATTGCGAAGAACATTAAACCAAGCGCTAGAGGTGAGTATGAAATTACTGACGTAAATAAAGTGTATCTGGAAAAAGGCGCTCTGAAAGTTGGGATTTTAAGTAGAGGTACTGCTTGGTTGGATACAGGAACTTTTAATAGTTTGATGCAAGCGGGACAATTTGTGCAAGTTTTAGAAGAACGTCAAGGATTGAAAGTAGGCTGTATCGAAGAAATTGCTTGGAGACAAGGTTTTATAACAGAGCAACAGTTGATAGATTTGGCCGAGCCTTTAAAAAAATCAGGTTATGGAGAATATCTGTTGGGGCTTTTGAAACATAAGTTATAGTAGTTGGTTAATAGTTGTCAGAATAGAATATAGAAAATAGTTAACAGAAAGCGAACTTCAGAGAATAAATAATACACAATCTTTTAAATGACTTATATAATTTTATTTTTTTTATTCATCGGTATTGAATTAATCTATTTCAAGATTGCTGATCATTACAATATTATTGACAAACCAAATAGTCGTTCTTCACATACATCAATTACTTTACGCGGAGGAGGAATTATTTTTCCAATTGCTATTTTAATTGCGGGTTTGCTGGGATATGTTTCTTGGGCAATAGTGGGAGCAGTAATTTTAGTGGCTGTTATTAGTTTTATAGATGACATAAAGCCCTTATCACAGTTGCCCAGATTTGCGTCACATGCCATAGCGATTGGGTTAGTCTTTTATGATTTAAATTTGTTTTCCCAAGCAATTTGGATTTTACCTATTATTTTTATTTTACTGATAGGTTGGGTAAACGCTTTTAATTTTATGGATGGTATCAACGGAATAACTGTGTTGTATGCATTTGTTTCTATCGTTAGCTTTTCTTTTTTAGATTTAAACAAAGAGAGTCTTCCTTTATTAATAACAATGGGATTATCTTGTTGTGCCTTTGGAATTTTTAATGTTAGAAAAAAAGCCAAAACCTTTGCAGGAGATGTTGGAAGTATCAGTATGGCCTTGTTTTTGGGTTATTTTATGATCAAAACGATTTTGATTTCAGGTCAAATAGGGTACCTCCTTTTTTTATCGGTTTATGGTATTGATGCGGTTATTACTATTTTTACCCGTATCAAAAAGAAAGAAAATATTCTTGAGCCCCATCGATCTCATTTGTATCAGTATTTAGCCAATGAATTAGGCTATTCCCATGTTGTAGTGTCTTTATTTTATTCAGGAATTCAGTTATTCATAAATTCAGTACTGATTTATTTGGACAACAAAGGGTTATTGTCTTTTCCCATCGTTGTTTCATTTTTGTTATTTCAAATTATGATTTACCTATGGGGAAGAAATAAGGTCGTTCAAAAAATAAATTTGGGAAAAGTATAATGTTTTTTATAAGTAAAAAGTATCATTTCGTCTAAATTAATATTCAATTGAGACAAATTTTTAAACGACTTTTCGATATCTCATTTTCGGTATTTGCGCTTTTTTTATTTTTTTGGTTATTTATCGTAACTTGGTTTATGGCTATTATTGATACGGGGACCAATGGGGTTTTTA
>DATEOV010000461.1:0-2272 GCA_035273645.1 Flavobacterium sp.
TGCGGAAATCTTATCGTTTTCCATTCGTATATTTTGTTCAACTATAAATCCATTCTTGGTATAAAACTCCATGGGTGACAAATAGGATTCTTTATTTCTTTTCACATCATTTTGATGATCTGTTGCCCATCCATTCAAAACCGATGTATTTCTTTTTAATTCATCGAGGAAAAGCGTTCCAAATTTTCTTCCTTGCATTTTGGAATCAATTATAATTCCAAACCAATCTTCTTCTTCTCGAACAAAAGTAAAAGCCCAGCCAGAAATTTGATTCAAATCATTTACAAGCAAATAATGTTTTATGCTTGAAACTCCATCTAGATAATTCTCAAATTCAGATAAATCTTTATAACAGATTCTTTCAGGATATTCTGCGTTCCAAAGTTCAAACAATGTTTTTTTTTGTTCTAAAGTTAAAACCTGTGTTTGAATAATTTTCATCCAAAAAAATTAAAATTTGATTTATTCAACAAATATAGGACTTACAGCCGTAGTTTCACGTGGAACAAACTAATTTTAAAGGCTTAGATTTAAAACTTTAGAAAATGATTAGAAAACATTCGAAAAAAAACAGTTTAAAACTTAAAGCTATGAAAAGAAAGAAAACAAACTAATTATTGTATTTAAAAAATTACTTAAAGTAAAACTTCAAATACATTGATGAATTTAAAATTCATAAAAAATTTCATTTTTAATCAAAAAAAAAGATTTTTAGAACTAAAGAGGTAAAACTCCAAGCTCTAAAAATCTAAATTTAAAATTATCTATCTTCCCATATAAATCAAAAGCACCGAAACATCACTTGGAGAAACTCCACTTATTCTAGAAGCTTGTGAAATAGTTACAGGGCGAATTTTACTCAATTTTTGTTTTGCTTCAATCGACATGGATTTAATTTTATTATAATCGAAATTTTCAGGAATTTTTACATCTTCCAATCTTGTTAACTTATCAGCATTATTTCTCTCCTTTTCGATATATCCAGAATATTTAACTTGAATCTCAGCTTGCTCTAAAATTTCTTGATCTAAATTATTTTCAGCAATATATTCCTTAACTTTTTCAAATTTCATAATATCATCTAAATCGATTTGTGGTCTGGAAAATACTTTAAACATTTTATCGCCTTGAGTAATCAACGCCGTTTCTTTCGCTTCCAAAATAGGATTCGTCTCCGCAACAGAAACACTTGTCTCTTTGAAAAAAGCAACCATTTTTTCGGATTCCTTTAATTTAGTTTCCATTCGACGTAATCTGGCTTCGGAGGCCAAACCAATTTCATATGAAAGTGGCGTTAACCTAAAATCGGCATTATCCTGACGCAACAAAGTTCTATACTCAGCACGAGAGGTAAACATACGATATGGTTCTTCTGTTCCTTTCGTAATTAAATCATCAATCAAAACACCAATATAAGCCTCATCTCTTTTTAAAATCAATGGCGCTTGCTCGTGCACTTTTAAATGCGCATTAATTCCAGCCATCAAACCTTGTGATGCTGCTTCTTCATATCCTGTAGTTCCATTTATTTGTCCTGCAAAATATAATCCTTCAACTAATTTAGTTTCCAACGTGTGTTTCAATTGCGTTGGAGGAAAATAATCATATTCTATTGCATAACCAGGACGAAAAAATTTTACTTTCTCAAAACCTACAACTGTACGCAACGCTTTAAATTGAATATCCTCTGGCAAAGAAGTTGAAAAACCATTTACATAAACCTCACACGTATTCCAGCCTTCAGGCTCAACAAATAATTGGTGACGTTCTTTATCTGCAAAACGATTTATCTTATCTTCGATAGAAGGACAATATCTTGGTCCTATACTTTTTATTCTTCCATTAAACATTGGAGAACGATCAAAACCTTCTCTCAAAATATTATGTACCTCATTCGAGGTGTACGTCATGTGACAAGATTTTTGAACAGATAAAGGTTTAGTCAAATCTGAATATGAAAACTTATCCGGTTTCGCATCTCCTTTTTCCTCATTCATTCTAGAATAATCCAAAGAACGTCCATCAACTCTCGGAGGTGTTCCGGTTTTCATTCGGCCAGCTTCAAAACCTACTTTAATTAAATCTTCAGTAATTCCAAACGCTGCGCTTTCTCCTGCACGTCCTCCACCGAATTGTTTTTCTCCAATATGAATCAAACCATTCAAAAAAGTACCATTAGTCAACACTACAGATCTAGAACGAATTTCGACTCCAAGAGAAGTTACAATTCCGTTAACCTTACCATCTTCAATTATCAATCCCTTTACCATTT
>DATEOV010000462.1:0-6538 GCA_035273645.1 Flavobacterium sp.
TGTTTGTATTAAAAGTGATAGAGGCAATCCCTTTTCCTTTTTTACCCGATTTTGTTGTAATGATAATTACACCATTACTAGCTCTAATCCCGTATAATGCAGCTGCATTTGGCCCTTTAAGTACTGTCATACTCTCAATGTCGTCTGGGCTAATACTAGCAACTCCATTTGGTAAGTCTCTTCCTCCACCGTCACCAGCATTTCCAGAAGATGTGTTGTCAAATGGTATACCATCAACTACGAATAAAGCTTCGTTGTTACCTGTAATAGAGGAGTTTCCTCTTAATACGATTCTAGAAGAAGCACCTACGGCACCTGAGCTGTTTGTAACTTGTACCCCAGCAATTCTTCCGCTTAATGCATTAGTAAGGTTTGTTTCTCTAGCTTCTGTTAAAGTAGAGCCTTTTACTGATTGAGCAGCATAACCGATGGCTTTCTTGTCTCTTTTGATACCCATCGCAGTTACTACCACACTTTCTAATTGTGTAGCATCGCTCGCTAATTTAATGTTAACTGTTGTTGAGCTTGCAGATTTCTCTGAAGATTTCATCCCAACATAGCTAAATACCAATACGTCACTTGGTGCTGCTTTGATAGTGTATTTACCATCAAAATCTGATTGAGTTCCATTTTTTGTTCCTTTAACTAATACACTCACACCTGGTAAAGGTAAGCCTGCATTGTCAGAAACAACTCCTGAAACAGATCTTTCTTGCGCAAAAGTTAGTTGCGCCACTAGTACTACAAGAAGTACTAGGAATCCATTGAACTTTAGTTTCATTTTTAAATATTTTGAATTAGTGAGGCAAAAATCATAATAATTTGTTAACTATCCTAATATCCGAAACTCTTTTTTTTGTTAAAGCTAAAATTTAACATTATAACTTATCGTTATGTTTGTGTTATAAAATTTTAATTCTTCGTTTTTTGTCTTTCCATTTGTGATTGCAAATTTCAATAAACCATTTGTGGTTTGTATGGCTAAGCCCATTCCGATGCCAAGAAGTTTTTCATTTTTATTTTCTTCTGTTGTAATTGTAGGATCGTCGTAATAGCAGTAATCCAATATAGAATTGAAGTATAAATTTGATGAAACTAAATATCTATATTCCGTAATGAGCGCAATCAATAGGTTCGCTTGTAGGCTATTTTCTGCAAATCCTCTAACTGAATTGAAGCCTCCAAAACGGAAAAGTTCATTTGTTAGATAGTTTTTGCTTTTAAGGTAATAATTTTGATTTTTAACATTTATAATGTTTTTCTCATTAATATAAAAATTGTTCATTATGTTAAAATTTACAAAATTTTGTTTTAGGTTTGGGTTTGGTACTGTTGTTCTGTTTCCGGTGCCTAGTGTTATGTTTAAATATGATTTTATCGGAAATAGGTTGTTTTTTGTGGAGTTTTTTTTGAAATCTATTGTGGTTGTGTAAAACGAATTTTTATAATCACTTAGATTCTGGTTGTTTGAGTTTTGGATATCGCTTGACTCGGTTGATTCGTAACCAATATAGAATCGTTTAGTGTAGTCTATGGAGTATCCAAGCTGTATGGTTGTTTTTGTATTTTGAAAAATACTGTCTTGTTTGAAAATATTTAGTTGTGCTTTAATTCCTATTTGGCTTTTAAATAAGTATGGAGCAGTTAAATTGGCATTGAATATTTTTTGATTATTTCCATCATTTTTCCAATATATGGATAGTTCTTCTCCATTTCGAAGTGTATTGACTAAGGTTAAGTCGAGATATCCGTTAAATTGTATTTTTTTATTTTCAGTATTGTTGAAGCCTAGATATCCGTCAAAAATATTTGCTTTTCTTTTTTCTAAATATACAAATACTTTGGTTGTGTCTTTTGTGAATAGAATCTCTGGATATTTGATTTGATTTATGAATCCAAATTTTTCATAATCATCATGTAATTGTTCTATTGTTTTTTGATTGAATATTATGCTGTTGTATTTTTTGCTGATTTGTTTTTCAGCGCCTTTTGGGAAGAGGTTTTTTTGTTGTTGATTGGTGTATTTTATTTCAATTGCGTTTATCGTTCTTTTCTTTCCTGTGTCGATTGTTAAATCGGCATAAATACCTTGTCGTCTTTTTTTAATATTGATGAGTTTTACTTTTGCGAAAGCAAATCCATTTTGTTCTAAATTTTGTGTAGTTTGTTTTAAAAAAGATTCTATTTGAGAATATGGTAAAATTATTGAGTCTTGATTTTTTTTTAATAAATCAAAAGAGTTTAATTCTTTTTTTATACCTATATATATATGTATGTTTTTTATTTTGTTTTCGAGTGAAATTATGATGGTGTAACTACTGTCGTTTTCTTTTCTGTTTTCTAGTATTTTGTTTTCGATATATCCGTTTTCTGAAAGCTTTTTTCTTGTTGAATTTATTTCGTCTATTAGTTGTTTTGTGTTCGAATGTTTTGCAGTGTAGCCGATTGAGTCTATAGTTGCTGTCTCGATTGTTGTTTTTCCTGTTATTTTTAAATGAAAAGTTTGACTTATCGAAGTCATGTGGTTAAATAGAAATAATAGGATAATAATTTTAGATTTCAATTTTTGGATTTCTTTTATTTGGCTGTTGCAAATATCTGTTCTTTGTTCGAATAATCATAGTGTTGGTTTGGTGAAGTTTTATTGCTTTTGGAAGTTATTTTTGATTGAAAATACTTCTTGTGTGAATAATGGCTATTCGATTAATAGACAAATATTTGCTTATGTTAAAAATTAATCAATTATGGTTTGTAAAGTGAAAATTAATTTATACATTTGCAACCCCGTAAAAAGCGGGATTTTAATATAATAAGAAATTTTTAGTATTAATTATGCCAACAATTCAACAATTAGTAAGAACAGGAAGAACTCAGATAACTAAGAAGAGTAAATCGGTTGCTTTAGATTCTTGTCCTCAAAGAAGAGGGGTTTGTACGCGTGTTTACACTACAACACCAAAAAAACCAAACTCTGCAATGCGTAAAGTAGCGCGTGTACGTTTGACAAATGGTAATGAAGTGAATGCCTACATCCCTGGAGAAGGACACAATTTACAAGAGCACTCGATAGTATTAGTTAGGGGTGGAAGGGTAAAAGATTTGCCAGGAGTAAGATATCACATCGTTCGTGGTGCACTTGATACGTCAGGAGTAGCAGGAAGAACGCAAAGAAGATCTAAGTACGGAGCAAAACGACCAAAAGAAGCGAAAAAGTAATTTAAAACGTTATTCCTGTAGGGGTACGATTCGTCGTGGCTGTATAGGTATGAAATTTTATTAAAAAAAAGACATGAGAAAAAGAGCGGCAAAGAAAAGACCACTTTTACCAGATCCAAGGTTTAACGACCAATTGGTAACACGTTTTGTAAACAACTTAATGTGGGATGGTAAGAAATCAACAGCTTTTAAAGTTTTTTATGATGCAATTGACATTATAGAGGCTAAAAAGCAAGATTCAGAAAAATCTTCATTAGAAATTTGGAAAGATGCTTTAACAAATGTTATGCCTCACGTAGAAGTACGTAGTCGTAGAGTTGGTGGAGCTACATTTCAAATTCCAATGCAAATTAGACCAGACAGAAAAATTTCTATGGCTATGAAATGGTTAATTCTTTATTCAAGAAGAAGAAACGAAAAATCAATGGCTCAGAGATTGGCTTCAGAATGTTTAGCTGCGGCTAAAGAAGAAGGAGCTGCTGTTAAGAAAAGAATGGACACTCACAAGATGGCAGAAGCTAATAAAGCATTCTCTCACTTTAGATTTTAATTCTTAAGAAATGGCTAGAGAACTTAAATATACAAGAAATATAGGAATTGCTGCTCACATTGATGCTGGTAAAACAACAACAACTGAGCGTATATTATTCTATACAGGAAAATCACATAAAATTGGTGAAGTACATGATGGTGCTGCGACAATGGACTGGATGGCACAAGAGCAAGAAAGAGGTATTACAATTACTTCTGCTGCTACTACTTGTGAATGGAATTTCCCAACTACACAAGGTAAAATTTTACCTGAAACATTGCCTTATCACTTCAATATTATCGATACTCCGGGACACGTTGACTTTACAGTTGAAGTAAACCGTTCTTTGCGTGTGCTTGATGGTTTGGTTTTCTTATTTAGTGCTGTTGATGGTGTTGAGCCACAATCTGAAACTAACTGGAGATTGGCAGATCAATACAGAGTGCCACGTATTGGATTCGTTAATAAAATGGATAGACAAGGATCTAACTTTTTGATGGTTTGTCAACAAGTAAGAGATATGTTGAAATCAAACGCTGTTGCAATCACTTTGCCAATTGGTGAAGAAAATGATTTTAGAGGTGTTGTGGATTTGGTAAGAAACCAAGCTATTGTTTGGGATGATGCTGGAATGGGAGCAACTTACGAAGTTGTTGATATACCTGCTGATATGATCGACGAAGTAAAAGAATACAGAGATATTCTTATTGAAGCGGTTGCTGATTATGATGAGAACTTGCTTGATAAGTATATGGAAAATCCGGATTCTATCACGGAAGAGGAAATCAATATCGCTTTAAGAGCTGCTGTAATGGATATGGCTATCATTCCTATGATTGCTGGTTCGTCTTTTAAAAACAAAGGAGTTCAATTCATGTTAGATGCAGTATGTAAATACTTGCCATCTCCAATAGATAAAGAAGGTATTGAAGGAATTCACCCTGATGATGCTGAATTATTAGAAGAAGATCAAACTAAAATCTTGCGTAAGCCAGATGTTAAAGAGCCATTCGCTGCTTTGGCATTTAAGATTGCTACTGACCCATTCGTAGGTCGTTTAGCTTTTTTCCGTGCTTATTCAGGGCGTTTAGATGCTGGTTCTTATGTTTTGAACACTCGTTCAGGGAATAAAGAGAGGATTTCTCGTATCTACCAAATGCATGCTAATAAACAAAACCCAATTGAATTTATTGAAGCGGGTGATATTGGAGCTGCTGTTGGATTTAAAGATATCAAAACTGGAGATACATTGTGTGATGAAAAACACCCAATTATTCTTGAGTCAATGAAATTCCCTGCGCCGGTAATTGGTATTGCTATTGAGCCTAAAACAAAAGCTGACGTAGATAAAATGGGTATGGCTTTGGCTAAATTGGCTGAAGAAGATCCAACATTTACAGTTAGAACTGATGAAGCTTCAGGGCAAACTATTATCTCTGGTATGGGTGAGTTACACCTAGATATCTTGGTTGATAGAATGAAACGTGAATTCAAAGTTGAAGTGAACCAAGGTGAGCCTCAAGTTGAATACAAAGAGGCTTTTACTAAAAAGGCACAACATAGAGAAACGTACAAGAAACAATCTGGAGGTCGTGGTAAATTCGGTGATATCGTATTTATTCTTGAGCCAGCAGATGAAGTTGATGGTAAAGCTCCGGTTGGATTGCAGTTTGTTAACTCTGTAAAAGGAGGTAACGTACCGAAAGAATATATTCCTTCTGTTGAAAAAGGTTTCCGTGAGGCTATGAAAACTGGTCCTTTAGCAGGGTATCAAGTGGATAGTTTGAAGGTTACTTTATTAGATGGATCTTTCCACCCTGTGGATTCTGATGCGCTTTCTTTTGAACTTGCAGCTAGAATGGGTTATAGAGAAGTAGCTAAAGCTGCTGGAGCTGTAATTCTTGAGCCAATCATGAAAATGGAGGTTATTACACCAGAAGAAAACATGGGAGATATCGTTGGTGATATTAACCGTCGTAGAGGTCAAGTAAATGACATGGGTGATAGAAATGGTGCTAAAACTATTAAAGCAGATGTGCCATTGTCTGAAATGTTTGGATATGTAACAACTTTAAGAACTTTATCTTCAGGTCGTGCAACATCTACAATGGAATTTTCACACTACGCTGAAACACCTTCTAATATTTCAGAAGCAGTTATCAAAAAAGCAAAAGGAAACGCATAATCTTTAAGAAAATGAGTCAAAAAATCAGAATAAAATTGAAATCTTACGATCATATGTTGGTAGACAAGTCTGCTGAGAAGATTGTAAAAACAGTAAAAACTACTGGTGCTGTTGTAACTGGGCCAATCCCATTGCCAACTCACAAAAAACTTTTTACAGTATTGCGTTCTCCACACGTAAACAAAAAAGCTAGAGAGCAATTTGAAGTAATGTCATATAAGAGATTAATTGATATTTATTCATCTTCATCTAAAACTATTGATGCTTTAATGAAACTTGAATTGCCAAGTGGAGTTGAAGTTGAAATCAAAGTTTAAGTACTTTAAGAGTAAAAAGGAACGCCGTTTTTAGGTAAAAAATATTTTTTTGGTTTGTGTGTAAATAAGTTATACATTTGCACCCACTTAAAAAATAGGATTTGCTTAAAAGCTGCGTTCTATATTTATATTTAATAATTAATAATTAATATTTATGTCTGGGTTAATTGGTAGAAAAATCGGCATGACTAGTATTTTCGACGAAAACGGGAAGAATATTCCTTGTACAGTAATCGAAGCTGGACCATGCGTTGTTACCCAAGTCAGAACCAAAGGTGTTGACGGGTA
>DATEOV010000463.1:0-5959 GCA_035273645.1 Flavobacterium sp.
CCCAAAAGATCATCCTTTTTACAATTTGGAAGGAAAAGACAATATCGTTTTATTCTATACAGATCGTTACGTTGATCAACCGTTATTAATAAAAGGTGCTGGTGCAGGAGCTGCGGTTACAGCTTCTGGAATTTTTGCCGATGTAATTAGAATAGGAAATATATAATTCAGTTGATAGTTATTAGTTGATGGTTGATAGACAAAATTAACCATCAACCGAAAACCAACAACAAACAACAAAATTTATGACTGAAATAAAAATATTTTGTCCCGCCACAATAGCGAATCTTTCGTGCGGTTTTGATGTACTCGGACTTTGTTTAGCCACTGCAGGCGATGAAATGATTGTTCGCAAATCAGATGTGAAAGGAGTTCGTATTACTAAAATAGTAGGTGCCGATTTACCATTGGAAACCGAAAACAATGTCGCTGGAGTTGCTGCCTTGGCGATGTTGGAGGAAATCGAAACCGAATTTGGTTTTGAAATCGAGATCTACAAACATATCAAAGCGGGAAGCGGCATCGGTAGTAGCGCTGCCAGTTCAGCGGGTGCTGTTTTTGGTATCAACGAATTGTTGGGACGACCATTCACCAGAAAAGAATTGGTAAAATTTGCCATGCAAGGGGAAAAATTAGCCAGCGGAAATGCTCATGCCGACAATGTTGCCCCTGCCCTTTTGGGAGGTTTTACATTGGTAAGATGTTCGAATCCTTTGGATATCATTAAAATTGAGAGCCCTTCTGAATTATATGCAACTGTGGTTCATCCGCAGATTGAGTTGAAAACATCAGATGCGCGTTCGGTTTTGAAACAAACCGTTTCCTTAAAAAGTGCTATAACTCAATGGGGAAATGTAGGTGGATTGGTAGCCGGGCTTTACACTCAGGATTATGAGTTAATCGGACGTTCTCTGCATGACGAAATCATCGAACCTATCCGCAGCATGCTGATTCCGGGATTCGATTTAATCAAGCAAACAGCATATGAAAACGGAGCTTTGGGTTCTGGAATTTCGGGTTCTGGCCCTTCTATTTTTGCTTTAAGCAAAGGAAAAGAAAACGCTGACAAAATTGCCAAAGCAATGAGCGCTGTTTACGAAGAAATGAATTTGCCTTATGAGATTCACGTTTCCAAAGTGAATGATGAAGGAATTAGAACGCTTTAAGCCGTAAGCTATAGGCTGTAAGCTGATCACTGTAAAATAAAAAAACAAATAATCGAAGGCTATAATTGAACACAAAGGCAAAAAAGCTTAAAGCCTATTGCCTAAAGCCTAAAGCAATTAAAAAAATGAAATATTACAGCTTAAACCATAATGCACCAAACGTTTCTTTTCAAGAAGCGGTAATACAAGGATTGGCAACCGACAAAGGATTGTATTTCCCAGAAACTATAACGCCATTAGCTCCAAGTTTTTTTGAGGCTATCGAAAGTTTATCACACGAAGAAATAGCTTTTGAAGCGATCAAACAATTTGTGGGAGACGAAATCCCTGCCGAAACTTTAAAACAAATCATAGCCGAAACTTTATGTTTTGATTTCCCATTGGTAGAAGTCGAAAACGGAATCTATTCCCTTGAGTTATTTCACGGTCCAACCATGGCGTTCAAAGACGTGGGTGCAAGATTTATGTCCCGTTGCTTGGCTTATTTTAACAAAGACAGTAAAAACAATAAAAACACAGTTCTTGTAGCTACTTCTGGAGACACGGGAGGTGCCGTTGCCAGCGGTTTCCTTGGAGTGAACGGTGTTGATGTCGTGATTCTTTACCCTTCTGGAAAAGTGAGTGACATTCAGGAAAGACAATTAACGACTTTAGGTCAGAATATAAAGGCACTTGAAGTAGATGGTGTTTTTGATGATTGCCAAGACATGGTCAAAAAAGCATTTCTTGACGAAAGTTTAAGCCATATGCAATTAACATCAGCTAATTCTATCAATATTGCGCGTTGGTTACCTCAAATGTTTTACTTTTTCTTTGCATACAAAGCATTGAAAGCACAAAACAAACCATTAGTATTCTCTTGTCCAAGCGGAAACTTCGGGAATATTTGCGCAGGTATTATTGCTAAGAAATTAGGATTACCTATCGAACATTTTGTGGCTTCTACCAATGTAAATGATACCGTTCCTAGATTTCTTGCTAACGGAATTTACGATCCAAAACCATCTATTGCAACGATTTCGAATGCTATGGATGTTGGGAATCCAAGTAACTTCGTTCGTATTCAAGAGATGTACCAAAATGATTTAGAACAATTTAAAAAAGATTTCACTTCGTATACCTTTACCGATGCCGAAACTTTGGTTGCAATGAAGGCCATCCATAACGAAAGAGGTTATATCGCAGAACCGCACGGTGCTATTGGATATTTAGGATTGAAAAAAGAATTACAAAACATACCAAATGCGATTGGTATTTTCTTAGAAACAGCACACCCTATCAAATTCTTGGATGTTGTGGAGCCAGCTTTGGGAGTAACCTTGCCTCTTCCTAATCAAATAGAAAGCGTGATGAACAAAGAGAAAGTAAGTGTTAAAATTTCAACTTATGATGAATTGAAAGCGTTCTTAAATTCAAAATAATTCTGCTAAAAAAGGTTTCCCAAACCATATAAGTTATATAAAGCCATTTAAGTTTTGCTAGTGATTAGTGAAATTTAAATGGTTTTCTTTTTTATACCAAAATAATTCCCCTATGAAGTATTCGTTACTATAAAACTTAAGCAAACTTCCCAATTTCGACTCACGCGCTGAGCAAACAATACAAATCTACAATCAAAATAACAACTCGCTGTAGCAAAGAAACATTAGCATTTATAATAAAACTACACTCACCTACAAACATTTTTTTTAGTCAAACAGTAAAATTTAATTCAAAAAATATTAAATTTAACTCTCTAAAAAAACAACATCATGGCAAATAATAAAGTTACTCTTCACAGAGTTTTTTCGGCACCTGTTGAGAAAGTTTATAAAGCATTCACAGATGCTGACGCAATGGCTTCATGGTTACCGCCTTATGGTTTTGTCTGCAAAGTACATAGTATGGATTTCCAAATTGGTGGAAAGTACAAAATGTCGTTTACAAATTTCACTACAGGTAGCAGTCATTCATTTGGTGGCGAATATTTAGAAATTATACCTAATGCTCGATTAAAATACACAGACGAGTTTGACGACCCAAACTTACCGGGACAAATGATTACAACAATCGAACTGCGAAAAGTACTATGTGGTACAGAACTTTTTGCAGCGCAGGAAGGAATACCTGATGTAATTCCAACTGAAATGTGTTATTTAGGCTGGCAAGAATCATTAGACAAACTAAAACGTTTGGTAGAACCGAATATTCCAGATGCTTAACTTAATAAAATTAAAAAATGGCAAAACAAATTTTTATCAATTTAGCAGTAACTGATTTGCAAAAATCTATGGCATTTTATACAGCATTAGGCTTTACAAACAATCCTCAATTTTCGGACGACAGTGGAAAGTGCATGGTTTGGTGTGAAAACATTTTTGTGATGCTTTTGACACACGAAAAGTTTGCAGGCTTTGTAACCAAACCCATTGCAGACACAAAATCAAACGTAGCGGGACTTTTTTCATTATCGACTGAAAGTGTTGATGAAGTAAACAGCATTATGGAAAATGGACTAAAGGCTGGTGGAATTGAGCCAAGCGAAATGAAAGATTATGGTTTTATGCAACAGCGGACTATCGAAGATTTTGACGGGCACACTTGGGAAATTTTCTATATGGATATATCAAAGTTTCCAACAGCATAGTAAGACTAATAATAACAACAAAATACCAATCAAAAACTACAAAATAACAAGCCGTTATCTTGTAGTTTTTTTAATATCAACTTTTACCACTAAATTTATTCCATCAACGTGAAGCTCGCGTAAGGGATTACTTCACATTGTAATTATTTTTATTGGAGTTCAGTGAATTTCATTTGCGGCGGTATCTCCCGATTTAGAAAAACAAGGCTTTTTAGACGTAGTTTTTCTAAATCGGGAATAAAGCCAAAAGCCCGACCCCAAAGTAGCAGATTGATGAATCAAAAACGAAATTTTCTGCTTTGGGGTTACGCCCATATTATAAAACAGTAGGAGTTACAAAACCAATTCTTCAAACAAGCATTGGATCGTTTTATCCAAATCCGTAGATAAACCCGAATGCGGTCTGGAAGTCTGTATCGCCGAACTTCGGATAGCGGTCAACCAACGAAAACGGGACGGAATATCGAACTCACCAATAGGACCACTAGCTTTGTCTCCGTGAGCGATTTTCTGAAAAGATGCTAAATTCAATTCGAGTTGTTCCAAATCAAAATCTTCAGAAAGCATCAGCATTTTTACTTCATTAACCGAATAGAGCATTTTTATGAATTTTGCTTTTTTGCAAAACAGAATAATGCCTACATTCAGGAATTCTTCACGTTCTACCCTTGGCACAACGCGAATAACGGCATATTCATATAAGTTTTTCTCTTGCATTTTGGGCTTCATTTATAAAAATTTCTGAATGATTTAATCTCGTCCATAAAAACTGAAAGTACACTTCTCTAATTTCGTCTGGGGTTTGCTCGGTGTCTTCCCAATGGAGCCAATCTTCCGGAATATAATCGACAATTTCCTGTAATATTTCTTTGGTTAGCAACTTTCTAAAAGCAAGATCAGTTGCTACCAATTCGGTTGCTTGGGGTAGTAAAACATGGTCTTTTATCAATGCAAAAGGGCTTTTGGCATGCGTTTCCCAACTGCTCCAGGAATGATGGAAATATAGCGACGCTCCGTGATCAATGAGCCACAATTCTTTGTGCCAAATAAGCATATTGGTATTCCTAAACGTACGATCAACATTGGTAATAAAGGCATCCAACCAAACGATTTGGGAAGCCAAATCCGCAGGGAGTTTTGTCACCACGGGATCAAAAGTAATAGCTCCTGACAAAAAATGCAAGGCTAAATTCAGTCCTTGACTACCTTGTAATAAATCTTGAATTTCCTCATCTCCTTCTGTACGGCCAAAGGCTTCGTCGAGATTAGCAAACACCAATTCGGGCATTTTAAGTTTCAAAACTCGGGCGATTTCTCCTCCTATCAATTCGGCAATCAAGGCTTTTACGCCATGTCCCGCACCTCTAAACTTCAAAACATATTTAAAATCATCATCAGCTTCTGCCAAAGCAGGCAGCGAACCTCCTTCCCTCAGGGGTGAAATGTAGCGCGTAACATTTACAGTTCTTAATTCTAGTGGTTTTTTCATGGTATGATTTTACGAACTACAAACTTACAAATAACTATTTTCTTTAAGACGCTAAACTACTAAGAAACTAATATGCTTAGATTCTAGAAAACAGTCTAAACCTTCAAACAATTTAACAGTTAAACCTTTAAAACATTAAAGTTATTTCCCAAATTGATCTTGTTCTATTGGTTCAAATAAAAAACTAGAATCTTTAAATTCCAATGTCCCTTTCATATAAAAGGGTATAGTCATATATGTCGAAATTAATCCTGTTCCCAGTTTTAATTTTTGATTGCTTTCCAACAAAACAAAAGGAACTCTTTTGATGTCTCCACCATAAGATCTATAGCAAAAATCTCCCCTTAAAGTATCTCCATACCGATTTCCCCTCACAGCTCCTGAATCTTTCCCTAAAAGGCCATATCGAATTTCATATTCTCCATGAAAAGTGTTTTTTGTAAAAACTAATGATAGAAAAGCAGTTTCATCTCCTTTTGAAGCTTTGTAAAATTTTCTAATAGAACTATTTTCTCTCTTGTTGCAACTATGAAGCAATAAAATCACAGCAACCACAACAAACAGTTTTTTCACTATATGCTTATTTGTTCTCATTTCCATCGAATAAATTGACAGGGCAAATATAAAATATCAATAAACAAGCTTGACTATTTTTTATAATTTCCAACAAACTTCTTC
>DATEOV010000464.1:0-2972 GCA_035273645.1 Flavobacterium sp.
CGAGATTAAAAACAATGTATCTACTAGTTTAGGAAATGAAATCATTTTGATTGCAGAAGATAATAATGTGAACTTTATATTATTAAAGAAGATTTTAACTGCTAGAAATTACACGATTCTTAGAGCAAGTAATGGGCAAGAAGCAGTAGATATGTGTAAAAATCAGGAAATCAATTTAGTTTTTATGGATATTGAAATGCCAGTAATGGATGGAATTAAGGCTTTTGAAAATATTAAAAAGCTTAAACCGAATCTGTCTATTATCGCTCAAACTGCACATGCGTCAATAGAGGATGAAGAACGAATATTGTCATTAGGTTTTGATAGTTATATCACAAAGCCTTTGAAAAAAGAAAAAATATTCGAATTGTTAGATGCTCTTTTGTAATTAAAAAGTATTTAAGAATAAACTATTTAAATCTATTTATTTTGGAAAAGGTTTGCTCTGGTATGCTCCTAAATCGGGAGGTATTGTTCTGGTAATTCCTAGAATATCAAGTGGAATTAAATAAGCCGAATTTCCTTTTGCGAAAGCAGAAGAAGTATTGTCGATATTGAAATTATTGATATTGGTATTAAAAAACTTTGGGTCTTTGTTGAGAATAATAGCGTTGTAATGTACGGGATCAGTGTCGAATTGATAATCTGGATCTTTGGTAACATTAGACTTAATTAAACAATTATTGAATTGGTATTCGAAAGCTGCCCCTGATTTTTTGTCCAAAAGCATTTCGTTTGAATACGAGCCATAAATGATACAATTATTGAATGTTGCTCCAGTAAGGTCTCTGGTTTCAGGAGTGGCACCATCTGCATAATTACTAATATATACCGCCACTTGTTCAGGACTAGACCAGTCGTTGTTGAAGGTTGAGTGTGTGAATTTGTAATTTCCTCCGTAAGTGCAGGCTAAGCTGGCTTGCCCTGTGTAATTAATAACAATGTTTTCTCCTTCGATTAAAGCGTTTTTGGCTTGGATTCCATAATGGGTGCAATTGTAAATCTGGGTATTTTTTATAGGCATGGTTGTTCCGTCATTGCCTTCGATAAATAGTCCAACTGTAGCGTTTTTGAGTGTTAGATTTTGAATTGTGTTATTGGTGCTTCCGTTTTGCAGCCAAATAGTACCCCATTGTCCTGGAATATAACCAAAATCCGGTTGCTGACGATCGCCGCTGAAAATTACTTCATTTTCTAGTTTATCAGTTGTGGATTTACTTCCGTTAATATGCATCGAAGCATTTTTGGGCACAATCAGACCGGAATCAGAATGGAAATAAACTCTTGCACCTGGGTCAAAAGTAACGGTTTCTCCCTCTGGAACGGCAGCATATCCGTAAATTACATAGGCTTTTTTATTGGTGAAAATAAGTTCGTTCCCATGAATTGGGTCATTTTTATCCAAATAAAAGCCCTTTATTTTTTCATTTCCAATTGGGAGCGTTTCTGTAGTTCCGTCTGCATTGCGGTTTGGATATAATAAAATGGCGTCTTGTACCAAAGTTACTAATTCCACTTTCTGAAGATTTGCACCACTGTCAAATTCAATTTGGTCGGTATATAGGAATTCGGTTGGGGTAGTGTTATCGCTTTCTACAGTTGTTTCTATGAAAATATACAAGCTATCTTTGGCTAATAACGTAACATTTTCGAACATCTTTCCTTGATTTCCTTGAGCGCCATCAACCGACATTCTGTATTTTGAGTTTGCTCCATTGGCAAATTTTATAAGCGGTATGTTGATGTCCTCTTTGGAATGGTTGTATACTTTTAGGGCGTAAGTACTCGAACTTAAATTGGTAAAAACCGTATCCAGATAAACGGTGTCTTTTGAAAAAGTTAAATCACCAGTACTGGCTACGGTTTCAAAATCACTACGACAAGAGCAAAATGAAAGTATAATACCAGTTAAAAACAGTAAGGTGATTCGACGCATTTCGTTTTATTTTTTTGTAAAAATAGCAATAAAATAGATTTTTGGCTTTGTTACGAGGATTAGATTTTTACTTTCTTTAGCATTTCATTTATTTCTTTTTTGAATTATCAAATTAGCGTATTTTTACAATCTTTAAATTTAAGATATGGTAATAGATAAAGATAAAATGCTCGAATATTGCAATCAGTTTTCCAAAAACACTTTGATGGAAACACTAAATATCGAGTTTATAGATGCAGGCGAAGGATTTCTTGTTGCCAAAATGCCTGTGAATTCTTCAGTACATCAACCTATGGGGTTGTTGCATGGAGGCGCTTCGGTGGCTTTGGCAGAAAGTGTTGGGAGTGCCGCTTCGCATTTTTTTATTAATGATAAAAACCAAGAAGTACGTGGTATCGAAATTTCGGCCAATCATTTAAAAAGTATTCGTGAAGGCTTTGTTATTGGGACTGCCCGTATTATCCATAAAGGAAGAAGTTTGCATCTTTGGGAAATTAAAATCACGGATGAAGCTGGGAATTTAGTTTCGCTTTGCAAATTGACGAATATGGTTTTGACGAAAGAGAAGCAATAATTATGAATGATTTTTTTGAAAAAGTGAAACAGCAACAACAGCAAAATTTACCTTTTGTTTTGTATTGTAAGCCCAATTCGGATGTTATAATTGGAATGTTTCAGCAAAATGATAATTTGTATGATGTAGTTGATTTTACCGAAAAAGGTTTTGTTTTCTCTTCCTTCGATGGACATAAAAATTATATTATTCCTGAAGAGTATTCCGAAATAAAGCGTTTTGCATTTGATAAAAAAGAGGTTTCTGAAAATGAAAAAGAATTTGTTTCTCCCAATGAAATTACCAAGGTAAATTTTGAAGCATTAGTTGCCAAAGGAATTGAAGCTATACGAGAGAATGAATTTCAGAAAGTAGTTTTGTCCCGAAAGGAAACTATTGATTTGCTTGATTTTGATTTGGTTACAACTTTCGAAAACCTAGTTCAATTATATCCTGCGACTTTCGTTTATTGTTTTTTTCATC
>DATEOV010000465.1:0-5460 GCA_035273645.1 Flavobacterium sp.
ATAATTTACAGTAAAATTATTAGCATCAACCCCAATCAATTCCAGATTTAAATTATTCTGTAAACCAAAATCAGCCAATTTTCGCAGCATATCTCCGTTTCCACACCCTACATCTACAATCTTGATCGGACTTGAATAGGATTCTTTTTTTAGTAATTTCTCAACCCCTTTCAAAGTCAACTGATTCCCTCCTAAAAGCTGATTTATTTGCGCAATTTTATCCAATGCTACTTTTAAAGCATCACCCTCCAAAGCAAAATCATCCATTATTTCAGGATTGTTCGTTCTATGTTGTGTATTTAGAAGCACTATTTTTTAATTATTTCGAATTAAATTCAATTGCTTTTTACTATTGCTATTTTATCATTCTACAACAATCGGTTTCCCGTGAGTTCGCTTTATTATAATTGGCATTAAAAATGGGAATTTAATCATTATTTCCATCAAAACAGCAGAAAGTTTTGTTTTTTGCAGTATAAATGCCAAAATACGCCCAATTCTTAATCTTTTTTCAAAATTAGCATTCCATTCTGCAATATACTTTTTCTCTAATTCATCTCTGGATTTTATTTTATTAGTATAAAAATCACCTATCAATTCAGAAGCAATTTTGGCACTATGAATCGCCATCGCCATACCATTACCACATAAAGGATGAATTAAACCCGCGGTATCTCCAATCATCAAAATATGATTCTCTACGACTGCTTTTTTATCAAATGAAATTTGGCTAATTGTCAATGGAGCTTCAAAAAGCATTTTACTGTCATCAAAAATCAGTTTCAAATGTGGATTCTTAACAACAATCTGGTTTTGAAAGTCCTCAATACTTTTATATTTTTTAAAAGACTCATAACTCACCAAATAACAGATATTAATAACATCATTTTCCACTTTTGAAACTCCACAATATCCGCCTTCAAAATTATGTAAACCCACTAAATCATTTTGAAATCCACTCGAATAATGGGCTTTCACAGCTAGCCAATGCGATTTTTCTTGAATAAATCCTCTTTTTAATTTCTGATCGATATTGGATCGTTTACCAAAAGCACCTATGACAATCTCCGAAGTAACAATTCTATTGTTTAAAGTCGAAACAGTAAAAAAGTCGTTGTCAAAAACAATATCGTCAACGTTGTCCTGTATTATTTCACAACCATTCTCGATGGCTTTTTTACATAAAAAAGCATCCAAAGCAAATCTACTTACACCAAATCCACCAAGCGGTAAATCACATTTAATTACTTTTCCTTCAGAGGTTGAAAAATCTAGCTTTGAGATATGAGTTGGGTTTAACTCTGATAAATTTATTGAAAGCCAATCCAGATAAGGCAGAATTTCATTTGAAATGTATTCACCACAAACTTTATGCTTTGGGTATTCATTTTTTTCTATTACAATAACCTTTAAACCAATTTTAGACAAATGTATGGCTGCTGTTAGTCCAGCCAATCCTCCTCCAACAATTGTAACCGCTTTAGTAGCATTCATAAAAAAGTTAATTTTAAAAGATTGGTTTTCAAAACTAAGGTGAAAATACACAAATGTTACTTGAAAACCGAATTCAAACGTATTTTTGAAAGAAAATAGCAACCCGAAAAAATTAAAATTTTGGAACTTGTTTTTTGACTTTTCAAGTCCTATATTTGCTTTCGAATAAAAAAACCTATGGAACAATTTGTAGTATCGGCACGTAAATACCGCCCCCAAACATTTAAAGATGTGGTGGGACAAAAAGCGATTACCAATACATTGCTCAACGCCATAGAAAACAATCATTTAGCCTCAGCCCTTTTATTCACAGGACCTCGTGGTGTTGGAAAAACAACTTGTGCTCGTATTTTGGCTAGAAAAATAAATCAGCCTGGTTACGATGATCCCAATGAAGATTTTGCATTTAATGTATTCGAACTAGATGCTGCTTCTAATAATTCTGTTGATGATATCCGAAATTTGATAGATCAAGTTCGTATTCCACCACAAACAGGACAGTACAAAGTGTACATCATTGACGAGGTACATATGTTATCTTCGGCCGCTTTTAATGCTTTCCTGAAAACATTGGAAGAACCGCCAAAACACGCCATTTTTATATTGGCAACCACCGAAAAACATAAGATTATTCCAACGATTTTATCGCGTTGTCAGATATTTGATTTCAAAAGAATTACCGTAAAAGACGCCAAAGAACATCTTGCCGAAGTAGCCACTAGTCAATCTGTCGCTTTCGAGGATGATGCTTTGCATATTATTGCCCAAAAAGCAGATGGCGCTATGCGTGATGCTTTGTCAATTTTTGACAGGGTAGTTTCTTTTTGCGGAAACAACTTGACTCGTCAAGCTGTAACCGAAAATTTAAACGTCTTAGATTACGAAACCTATATTAATGTTACCGATTTAATTCTGGAAAATAAAATCCCTGATTTATTAATGGCATTCAATGATATTCTATCAAAAGGTTTTGATAGTCATCATTTTGTTTCGGGATTAGCCACTCATTTTAGAGATTTATTAGTAAGCAAAACGCCTGCAACCCTTGTATTACTTGAGGTTGGGGAACAAGCTCAAAAAATGTATGGAATTCAAGCGCAAAAATGCAGTCAGGATTTTTTATTAAAAGGAATCGAAATTGCCAATGACTGTGATTTAAAATACAAAGCCAGTCAGAATCAACGACTACTTGTTGAACTTTGCTTGATGCAACTTGCCTCCATCACTTATGATGGAGAAAAAAAAAAGTTGAGCAATTTATAATCCCTCCTACTTATTTTAGAAAAACAGATTACTCCATAGTTGAAGTTTCCAAAAAAGAAACCAACGAAACTATTAGCTCTAATAGCAATATTAGCAACAATATAGAAAAGGTTGAAATTACCAAACCAATTGTTGCTACTGAAGAAAAACCACAAACTTCAAGTCCTGTAACATCAAGCACACTAAGTAACGAAGCTAAGTTTTCTGCCTTATCACTTTCTAGCATTAGAGCTAAAAAATCTTTGGAAGAAAACTTAAAAGGATTTGTCAAAGAAGACAATACCGTTTTACCTGCCGAAGCTTTTACCGAAACCGAAATGCTTTTGCAATGGACAAAGTATGCTCAGCGCCTAGGTGAAAAAGGATTCAAAATAATGGAATCCTTATTACTGATCAATGATCCAAAATTAGACGGTACCAGTATAACTTTTGAACTTCCAAATGAGGGCTCAAAATTAGACTTCGAAAGTGAAATGATTGGTCTTTTAAGACATTTGCGTGGACATTTGCATAATCACGACATCACTATCGAAGTAAATGTCAACGAAAGCATTGAAATAAGAAGAAACTTTACTGACCAAGATCGTTACAACAGACTTTTAGAAATCAATCCAAATATCGAATTATTGAGAACTACTTTTGGCTTGGATTTAGACGCTTAAATAATTCATCCTTTCAACTCTTTATTCTAGTAAATGAGTTTTTAATATCATAAATTGTTATTTTTATACCAATTAATAACGAACTATAACGTTATTTTTAACTTTACTAACAATTAAAAAAACTAGAATGGAGAATAAACCAGCAAATCCAGCTCCTTTAGGCCTTTTAGGCTTTGGAATGACCACAATTTTATTGAACATCCACAATTTGGGTTTTTTCCCAGTAAGTGCCGTTATCATATCTATGGGCATTTTTTATGGTGGATTGGCTCAAATAATAGCCGGTATATTGTCATACAAAAACGGAAAAACATTTGCAGGGACTGCTTTTACTTCATATGGTTTCTTTTGGCTTACTTTGGTTGGAATTTGGCTTTTTCCAAATACTGGATTTGAAATGGCTGGAACAACTCCTGCACCATTTTTTGGATGTTATTTAACTCTTTGGGGAATTTTTACCGCTTTTATGTGGTGGGGAACTTGGGGCGGCAGCAAAGTACAGCAATTTGTCTTTTTATCATTAACTATTTTGTTTTTCGTTTTGGCTATTGAAAAATTTAGCGGAATCGAATCTTTAGCTCCTGTAGCGGGTGCAATTGGAGTAATTTGCGGAAGCAGTGCTTTTTATTTAGCAGTAGCCGAACTTTTGGAAGAAACAAAAAACAAAAGAGTTTTACCTTACTAATATTAAAACCCTAATTATACTAAAAGCAAAAGGCACAAAACAATATCTGTTTTGTGCCTTTTGCTTTTAATACGTTTTATTTTCTTTGTTATAAAACCTAAAAAACATCAATATCCAAATTCCAATCCAACTCACTACTGTACCATAATTGTCCTTGAAAAACCAGTAAAGGGCAATCAAAATTATTGGTATATAATGCTCCAGTTCCTAATCCTTGTGGCATCGAATTGTTGAGTAAAAATGTCCATTGAGCGATGGCATTAAGACCAATATTACTCTCTAAAGCCGAAGTAATCCACCATCCGATATTATGCTTTTCTGCTAAGGAAATCCATTCTTTAGTTCCCCTAAATCCACCCACAAAACTAGGCTTCAAAATGATATATTGCGGCTTGATTTTAAGCAGCAATTCTTCTTTTTTAGCAGCTGTAAAAACTCCTATTAGTTCTTCATCTAATGCAATAGGAAATGGAGTCATTTCACATAGCTCTGACATACTGTCAGTATTGTTTTTTCGTATTGGTTGTTCAATACTATGCAACTTAAATTCAGATAATTGACTCAATTTATTTAAAGCTTCATTTAAACGAAAAGCGCCGTTTGCATCAACTCGTATTTCAACTTGTTCAGGAGTGAAATGTTGCCTGATAAAGCGCAATAATTGCAGTTCTTTATCAAAATCTATAGCTCCAATTTTGAGTTTAATGCATCGAAATCCATCGGCTAATTTCTCTTCGATTTGTTCCTTCATAAACTCCTCTTCTCCCATCCAAACCAATCCATTTATTTGGATTGATTTTGTACCATTTGTGAAGTCTGAAGGAAAGAGTAAAAAAGGAGTTTCGCTAGCCAAAGACAGGAACGCCATTTCGACTCCAAACTGTATTGAAGGAAACTCTAATAAAGCATCCCAAAGCTGGTCTTTCCCGAGATGAATATTGTCACACGTCCATTGCAGTTTCTCTTCATAATCGGGACGATCATCAATACTCAAACCTCTCAAGATTCCGCACTCGCCTATTCCCTTTTTACCGTTTTGTTCCAGAATGATAAACCAAGTCTCTTTTTCGGTCATCACACCGCGTGAAGTTCCAGATGGTCGTTTGAAGTTTAGAATATATTTGTGATAAGTTGCCTTCAAAGTGAATAATTTTATTTTGAATTAAGTTTTTTCAATTTCAAATATGAAATTACAATTAATATAATTCCAAAAAGAATTAATACAAAGAACAAGTATGTAGGCCATTCCTTAAAAGCATACATTTTAACATTTAAAACTATTCCAACTAAAAGAATAAAAATACCAATATAACGCGAAAACAAATTTATGCTCTTCATATTTTCTTAATTTATTCT
>DATEOV010000466.1:0-2861 GCA_035273645.1 Flavobacterium sp.
AACAAAATAGATTTTCAAAACCCATAAATAATTGTATTTTTACCGTTCAAAATTTAGAAAATAAATGGGCAAAATCATAGCGATTGCGAATCAGAAAGGTGGAGTTGGAAAGACAACAACTTCAATTAACCTAGCTGCTTCTTTGGGTGTTTTAGAAAAAAAAGTATTACTAATAGATGCTGATCCTCAGGCAAATGCCACTTCAGGTTTAGGAATTGATGTTGAAACAGTTGAAATTGGAACTTATCAAATTCTAGAACATAGTCACACTCCTTCGGAGGCCATCATAAAATGTTCATCCCCAAATGTTGATGTAATTCCTGCACATATAGATCTTGTTGCGATTGAAATCGAACTGGTTGACAAAGAAAACAGAGAATATATGCTTAAAAAAGCATTGGAAAGTGTAAAAGATCAATACGATTATATCTTAATTGACTGTGCGCCATCTCTAGGGCTTTTAACATTAAATGCTTTAACTGCTGCGGATTCTGTGGTAATTCCAATTCAATGTGAGTATTTTGCATTAGAAGGTTTGGGTAAATTATTGAATACCATAAAAAGTATTCAAAAAATCCACAATCCTGATTTGGACATTGAAGGTTTATTATTGACAATGTTTGATTCAAGATTGCGTTTATCCAATCAAGTAGTAGAAGAAGTTCAAAAACATTTTAACGATATGGTTTTTGAAACTGTGATACAGAGAAATGTAAAATTGAGTGAAGCACCTAGTTTTGGAGAGAGCATTATCAACTATGATGCAACCAGCAAAGGAGCGGTAAATTATATTCATTTAGCTCAAGAAATTATAAAGAAAAACAGTAAATAGTTGTATGTCAAAAGCAATAAAAAAACAAGCCTTAGGTAGAGGTTTATCTGCGTTATTAAAAGATCCTGAAAACGATATTCAATCGGTTGAAGATAAAAATGCAGATAAAGTAGTAGGAAATATTATAGAGCTTGAAATTGATGCTATAGAAATAAATCCATTTCAGCCCCGAAGTAATTTCAACGAAGAATCATTACGTGAATTAGCCACTTCTATCAAGGAGTTAGGTGTAATTCAACCTATTACTGTCCGTAAATTAGACTTCAATAAATATCAATTAATTTCTGGGGAACGTCGTTTACGTGCTTCCACATTAATTGGACTTACAACTGTCCCTGCTTATATTCGTATTGCAAACGATAACGAGTCTCTAGTAATGGCCTTGGTTGAAAACATTCAGCGTCATGACTTGGATCCAATAGAGATTGCGCTTTCTTACCAACGTTTAATTGACGAAATTCAATTAACTCAAGAACAAATGAGTGAAAGAGTTGGTAAAAAACGTTCTACTATTGCCAATTATTTAAGACTTTTAAAATTAGACCCAATCATTCAAACCGGAATTCGTGATGGTTTTATAAGTATGGGTCACGGTCGTGCTATCATCAACATTGAAGATCATGATGTTCAGACCGATATTTATCAAAAAATAGTAAGTCAAAATCTTTCGGTTAGAGAGACTGAGACTTTGGTTAAAAATTACCACGAAAGTTTAAAACCAAAACCAGCTATTACAACAAAAGCATCTTCTTTTGAAATTAATGATGAAGATGTGAGTACTTTTAACAAGTATTTTGGAACAAAAATCGATGTAAAAGTTGCCGGAAATGGAAAAGGAAAAATCACAATTCCTTTTCATTCTGAAGAAGACTTCAACAGAATTATAAAATTAATAGAAGGGTAGTGAATAAAATCATATCCATAGGGCTACTGCTTTTTCTTTTAGGAAACGCTTCGGTTTTTGCACAAGCAAAAACCGAAGCTGTTTTAAAGCCAAATGACACTTTAAAATCAGTAGACATAGACCCTTTGACACCTGCAAAAGCCGCTTTCTATTCGGCTATATTACCTGGTTTAGGCCAAGCATATAATAAAAAATATTGGAAAATTCCAATAGTCTACGGAGCAATGGGAACCAGTTTGTACCTATACGTTGACAACAAAAAAAAATATAACGAATATAGAGATGCTTACAAAAGTCGTTTAGCTGGGAATCCAGACCCTAACTACGACTATCTCTCTGACAAACAGCTAATATCAGCTCAAGAGCTTTACCAAAGAAACGCTTCGTTATCAGGACTTTTTGTGATTGGCTTTTATGTATTAAACATTATAGATGCCAATGTTGACGCCGCCTTAATACAATTTAATGTAAATCAGAGTTTATCTTTTCAACCAGAAATAACTCCAGATCCTGTAACATTAAAATCAAATTTAGGACTAACACTTAATTATCGTTTTTAGATTCGAACAATCTTCGTTTCTTTTTAAAAATCAAAAAATATATACAAATGAAAATTGCGCTTTTAGGATACGGAAAAATGGGGCATGTAATTGAAAGAATTGCTTTAGAAAGAGGACATGAAATTGTTTTGAGAAAAGACGAATTTAACACCTATGACGGGCTTTCCACTGCCGATGTTGCCATCGATTTCAGTGTTCCATCAGCTGCAGTAAACAACATTTCTAGTTGTTTCAATACCAATGTTCCCGTAGTTTCCGGAACAACAGGTTGGTTGGAACATTATGATGAAATGATCGCTCTTTGCAAAGAAAAAAACGGAGGGTTCATTTCCAGTTCTAACTTTAGTCTTGGCGTAAATTTATTTTTTGAATTCAACGAATATTTAGCCAAAATCATGTCTCACTTTGATCATTACAAAGTGGACATGGAAGAAATTCATCATGATCAAAAACTAGATGCACCAAGCGGAACCGCTATTTCATTAGCCAAAGGTGTTATTGAAAATAGTAATTATACTAATTGGACATTAGACACTCCAAAAGAAAAAGAGATTCATATCGAAGC
>DATEOV010000467.1:0-4071 GCA_035273645.1 Flavobacterium sp.
AATATTCAACTTAGTGCGCAAAAAACGAGTATCACTGGAAAAGACGTAAAACGAGGAATACTTCCTGTTACTGTTAATGCGGTTGTAATTAATGTTGATCCATGGACTAGCGCAGATGTTGGGCAAGGAGTAAGTGATCAAACTAGACTTGCGAGCAGGTTTAATTTTAATATTGTTTCAGATGATAATCTTGATGCTTCCGACGGATTCGAAATAAGGAATTTTAGTACTGGAATTTCATTATTTACCGTTACAGCAAATTCTAGCATCATGGGGGAAGAATCTGTTTGGGGTTCTTGGACAGGTGAATCTAGTACATTATCTGTAAATGATTTATTCATAAAATGGGAAGCAAAGTCAGTTGCTATTAATTACAGAGCTAATCCACAAACAATAAACGTAATCGCGGGAATAAATACGCCCGTTTCTTTTACATTACTACCATTAAATGGTCGTGTAATATCTGTGTTTCAATTATCGGATGAATTAAAGGGTTGGAATTATACAGCAAAAGTGCAAACAAATTTTCAGAATGGAATTAGTTATACAGAATTTATTGATGTTGATAAAACTCATAACGGTGTAACCTATGTTGATGGTTATCACACTTATCACGGTGCACAATTAAATCATATTATTACTATTTTTGATGATAAGGGCGAAAAAGTTGCTGAATACCCTGTTGCTGTTGACGTAACAAATGGGGAAAGCACTAATACCATATACACGATACTTTCGGATCAAATTCCAGAAAGCAATAAATTACAAACAACGATATTGGTTCCCGATTTTATATCGCCACTACCAAGTGAAAAAGGTATTTAATTAGTTAAAATGAAAGTCCCGATTTTATCGGGACTTTTTTTTGCCTTTTTCTTTTCTGTAAATACGATTTCTTAGTGTACTAAATTTTTCTTAGAGTTATCACGGTACCAATCTTTAAATTTTTTATTTGTTTTTTATTCCTCATCATGCAAAACGGTGAAAATCAAAAACAACAGTAAGCATACGCCAATAAAATACAGACCCATTAAAACTGGAAAAAAAAGTTTTGTTTGGCATAGTACCGCAAAAACTACAAGGTAAATTGTAGTTAACCAAGACAGTTTAATTGCAAAATTTTTCATGACCTTAACTTTTCTATTAAAGTTACGGTCTATTTTTACAAAATTTAGTTAATTCATAATTAATCAATTCTTAAAATTGGATTGATAATCTGGTGGAATTTAGGACTACTTTTTTTATGAAATTACAACAGTTTGAGTAAAACTCCCAAAAGAGCAGCAATGCAGATGATATGTGGTTCTTGTATTTTTTTGACATAAATCAGAATCAGAACTGTTCCTGTTGCCATCAGTGCAGTGGGTATATCTACAATTGATCTGAGGGAAATTACAATTACCGCACCCACTAAAGCGCCAATTACTCCGGCAGTTATTCCATCAACAAATGCTTTGATGCTCTTGTTTTGTGAAATTTTTTTGAAATAAGGTGCAGGAATAACGGTAAATAAATAACATGGAAGAAAAACTCCCAAAGCTGCAACGCTCGCACCAGTAAATCCCGAGACTAAATAGCCGATGAATCCGACAGTGATTACAACGGGTCCAGGGGTAATCATGGCCACAGCCACAGCATCGACAAATTGATTTTCGGTTAACCATCCATGCTCGTTGACCACTCCAGCATGTAAAAAGGGAACAATAGCCAGACCGCTTCCAAAAACAAATGCTCCAGCTTTGATAAAAAACCAAGCAAGGTCTCCTAATTTTCCAAGTTCTATAGCTGAGAATCCAGCTGTTGAAAGGAAAAAGATGGAAGCAGTTTTAGGGCGTTTAATCCATTCGGGTGGTGCTTTTACGATCATGTAGATAAAACCCAAAGCTACAAACAAAAGCAATTCTTCTTTTTGGGTTACAGCCGTAAGAATGGTTGCGACGATGTAAAATATCCAGAGAAGCCAATTGTTTTTTATAGCAGGAATTTCAAATTTGCTAATAGATTTGATAGTCAGTTTATAAGAACTCAAAACAATTATACCAATTACTGCAGCACTTATGCCATAAAAAATAGCTTGCATCCATGGCAAACCGCCATACGCTTGGTAGGCAATGCCTAATAAAACTACCATTATAAAAGAAGGGATAACAAAAGCCAATCCAGAAAGGGTAGCTCCTAAAACACCAAAGTGTACAAACCCAATATAAATTCCCAATTGGGCCGCCAAAGGACCTGGCGCTAATTGGGACAGTGCCAATCCTTCTTTAAAGTCGGAATCGTTAATCCATTTTTTATCCTCGACCAAGTCACGATGCATATAACCGACCAATGCTACCGGGCCACCAAAGCCAGTTGTGCCCAGTTTTAGGAAATATTTTAGTAAATCAAATATGGTGTAATTAAGTTTTTCTGTACTCATGTTCGTTTTTGTTTTCCTGAATAATTCGATTCTAAAGAAAAGACATTGCATTTTCATAAAAAAAAGATAAAAGAAAAACGAGTAGATCAACTTTATTTTGGAGTTGGATTCCTTAAAACCTTAATTAGTTTGTTTTTTCTGTTTTTCTTTCAGTCTTATTTTATGGAAAAAGGTAAATCGAATAATATCTCTGTCATAATAATCAACTCCGCTTACACGTTGTTGGAAACTCTTCAGATAACCCAGTTCTAATGCAATATTTTTATTGACGCCATATTGCAAAGCGGCATAAATTCTGTTTTGGTCAAAAGTGTTTTTGACAATGTTTTCGCCGGCATTAATGAATATTTCGTCATAAACTATGGCCTTCAAATATTGATTTTCTTTTTTCCAACAGGAATAGTCTCCCTGAAGGCGGTATCTGAATCTCCAATTAAAAGTAGTTCCAGGCAACAATCCCTCTTTGTTGGCATTGTGAAAAAAACGTTCTTCTATTTGAACACGTTGGCTCAGGGTAAATTTGTTAAATTCCTGTTTCCAAGTGATATTTTGTTCGCCCCTGTATTCCGGAATTCTAAAATCATTAATGGTTTCAGGATCTTGAGATGCAACAGAGAAATAAGCTAATCCAGCTCCCAATTCTATATCTTTATTGATTTTGTATCGTCCCTGTATTCTTATTAGATATAAATTTTCTTCGAAGGGATGTATAAAAACCCGATTGTCAAATTCAGACAGAATAGACCATTTGCTGTTTAATGTCAATTGATTACTATATCGTGTCCAAAGCAAACTTTGATGATCAACATTTTTTTCGGTTTGTGCTTTGGAAACAAAACATACTAACAAAAGGCAAAAGATTCTGATGGTTTTCATGAAGACTATTTCGGTTTTTGGCAAATGTACATAAACTCTATAATTTACATAGAATTTATTTTTACCGCTATACCAAAAAGCCTTTTACATAATCCTTGGTTAGTTTTTCTTTTGGATTCAAAAGGATTTCTTCTGTAGGGCCGAATTCTATAATCTCTCCCATATATACAAAACCAATGTAATCAGACACTCTTCTGGCTTGACGCAAAATGTGTGTGACAAGTACAATCGTGTATTTGTCTTTTAATTGCATAAATAATTCTTCTATTGCTTGTGTTGAGATTGGATCCAATGCCGATGTTGGTTCGTCTCCCAAAATAATTTCCGGTTCAATCGCCAGTCCTCTTGCTAAACACAATCGTTGCTGTTGGCCAATTGATAATCGGGTAGCAGGAGATTTTAGCCTGTCTTTTACTTCATCCCAAAGATTAACACCACGAAGGTATTTTTCGACGATTTCATCCAGTTCTTTTTTGCTGTTATTGCCATGAATACGTTGCCCGTAAGCAATATTATCATAAATGTTCATTGGCAACGGAAAAGGTCTTTGCGACAGCAAACCCATTTTTTTTCGGATGTGGGTGACTTCAACTTTTGGGTCGTAGATATTTTCTCCGTCCACGAGAACTTTACCGTCTACGCGCACATCATTTTGACGGTCGAGTAATCGGTTCATTGTTTTTAGGAGGGTCGTTTTTCCGCAACCGGAGGGACCAATTAATGAGGTCACTTTCTTGTCTGGAATATCAAGATTAATGTTCTTTAAAATATGGTTT
>DATEOV010000468.1:0-5477 GCA_035273645.1 Flavobacterium sp.
AAATGTAGGCGGTAAAAAAATACAATACGTTAAATTGACTCCTACAAATGCCAAAGATCAAAGAAAAGAGATTTTGGTAGGAATCGATTCGAAAACCAATAACATTTATAATGTCATAGAAATTGCCAAAAAAGGAACCAAAACTACATTGACGGTTAATTCTTTTAAAACAAATCAGACATTGCCGAAAAATCAGTTTACCTTTGTTGCAAGCAAATATCCCAACTATTACATCAATAAATTAGACTAATTATTTAGGTGAAGATTCTAGACAGATACTTATTAAAAACTTTTCTGGGTACATTTGCTACGGTATTTGTTATCCTTTTTTTTGTATTCATCCTGCAAACGGTCTGGTTATTTATTGCCGAATTGGCCGGTAAAGATTTGGATTTCGTAATGGTTATCAAATTTTTGGCTTTTTCGATGCCTCGAATTGTGCCTTTGGTTTTACCGTTATCCATTTTATTGTCTTCGATAATGTCTTTTGGAAATTTATCTGAACATTACGAATTTGCGGCAATGAAATCTTCGGGTATCTCTTTGCAAAGAGCCATGAGAAGTTTGACTATTGCTATTGCGTTATTGAGTATTGTGGCCTTTTTATTTGCCAATAATGTGATTCCATATGCGGAATTCAGGTTTGTCAATTTTAGAAAAAACATAGCTCAGGCTAAACCAGCACTTGCTATTACCGAAGGTCAATTTAGCGACGTTGGTATGTACAATATTAAAGTGAATAAAAAATCGGGAGAAAATGGAAATCATCTTACAGGGATTACCATTCATCAAAAATCCCAAAATGGTGATGGAAGTAAAACGGTGATTCGTGCCACGGACGGAGAATTAATCAGTAGCGACAAAACCAGTATACTACAGTTGGTTTTGAATGACGGTAATTATTATCAAGACATCGTACCAAAAAAATATGAGGATCGCGATAAATTGCCTTTTGCCAAAAGTTCCTTTAAAAAGTATCGTATCAATATTGATTTGTCCCAACTAAATAAAGTAGATACTAAAGACGAAACGGTATCCAATACTAACACGATGTTGAATGTGAATGATTTGCGATACACATTGGATTCCCTGACTAAGAACAGGAATACTGAAATTGTTTCATTCTCTGAAAATAGTGGTGTAAGAATAGGTACACTTAGCGATAATAAAGCTCCTCAAACTGCAAAGAAAAAGCCTTTGATTAAAAATTTGTTGTCAATCTACGACAATAAGCAAAAAGTTGAAATTTTAAAAGCAGCCAGCAGTAATGCCCAAAGTACATTGTATACTATTGATGCTACAAAAAGCGAACTGGATAACAAAAAGAAAAATATAAATAGCCATATTTTATCCTTAAATGATAAATTTGTTATAGTTTATGCCTGTTTCCTGATGTTTTTTATAGGAGCGCCATTAGGAGCCATTATTAGAAAAGGAGGTCTTGGTTTACCAATAGTATTCGCTGTTTTAATTTTTATATCCTTCCACTTTATCAATACGTTTGGAAAAAGGATCTCACAAGAGGATGGTTTGACCCCTTTTCTTGGCGCTTGGATGTCATCCATAATTCTTACACCACTAGCTATTTTATTGACTTATCGTGCCACTAATGATATTGGTTTGATTAATATGGATGTACTATTGACACCTATACAAAAAGCTTTTCAAAAATTGATTAAAAAAATAATTCCATCTCAAAATAAAGAATAAGATGTCTACCACAAAAATACAACTCAACACAATAGAAGAAGCTATTGAAGATATTCGTCAAGGCAAAGTAATTATTGTAGTTGATGATGAAGACCGTGAAAATGAGGGTGATTTTCTAGCTGCAGCCGAAAAAGTGACACCAGAAATGATCAACTTTATGGCTACTCATGGTCGCGGTTTAATATGTGCACCCTTAACTGAAAGCCGTTGTAAAGAGCTAGGATTACACGTGATGGTTACCAACAATACCGATCCTATGGAAACTGCTTTTACGGTTTCGGTGGATTTAAGGGGTAATGGGGTAACCACAGGGATATCTGCTTCTGATAGAGCAAAAACAATACTTTCATTAGTGAATTCAGATACAAAACCGCATGATTTAGCACGTCCTGGGCATATATTTCCATTGATAGCCAAACAAGGTGGGGTTTTGAGAAGAACGGGGCATACCGAAGCTGCTATTGATTTTGCACGTTTGGCAGGATTTAAATCGGCTGGTGTAATTGTCGAAATCATGAATGAAGACGGTTCTATGGCCCGACTGCCACAATTAGTGAAAGTAGCCAAGAAATTTGACTTAAAATTGGTTTCTATCGAAGCGTTGGTTGCCTATAGAATGCAGCACGACAGTTTGATTGTAAAGAAAGAAGATTTTGATATCGAAACTCGTTTTGGTACTTTTAGACTTAGAGCGTATCAACAAACAACCAACAAGCAAATACATATCGCCTTGACCAAGGGAACTTGGAACATCGGTGAACCAATTTTAACCCGTATCAATTCTACTTCGGTAAATAATGATATATTGGGAACGTTGACCAATGATGCCAATAAGAAATTGGATGATATGTTCCAATTGATTAATCAAGAGGGGAAAGGGGCCGTTTTGTTCATCAACCAAGAAGTAGCTTCAATAGATTTATTGAACCGTATATCGGAATTGAAGGTTTTACAGGCTAAAGGCGAATTTAAAGCGCCACAAGTAAAAATGGACAATAAAGATTTTGGTATTGGTGCCCAAATATTGCACGATATCGACATCTCCAAAATTCGATTATTGTCGAATACACAACAAACCAAACGTGTTGGTATGATTGGGTACGGCTTGGAAATTAAAGATTATGTATCGTATTAATTTTTATAATTCTTAGTAATTAGTTAAGACTGATTAGATGAATCCTTCGGAAAGTAATTTCGAAGGATTTTTTTTGTTCTATATGTAAGGAACTTAAATTATATTGATTAAATGAATTGGTTTCGATTTTTTTAGCGGTGATTCAAAATGCCTGCATAATAAAGTTTAGTAAGAATTTGAGAGGTTAGTGGATAGTCGGAAGTAAAAGTGCAAAAGACTCTTTAAAAACTCGCTTAATAATTAAATTGCAGAATGTTCATTATAGTTTTTAGAGGGTAATTATGCAATAGTTTCGCTATTATTTAGTCAGCTTTTTGAACTGGTATAGCTACATTATGGAGGAGTGATAGACTTTTTAATTCTTGAAATTCTATCCGATTATACAACGTAAAACATGTTCCAGCTGAAGGCCTGAATACGAACAAAATTCCTCTATAGAAATTAACTGATGCGGTTCTTTATTCAAGTTGTCTTTAATTTTGATTAAATACAACCTCGCCTGTCTGTATGTTTTACCTGTAATACGTTGTACATCTTTTGGATAAATACATACCCTGATGTTTGCTGCTATCACACTCTTGCTTTTAATACATTATCCATACTTAGGGTAGGGCTTTGACTACCTTTCCCTGGCTGTAGCAAAGTTAAGAAAATTACTTTGTTTTTAAGTGACTTAAATAGGTTATTATAGGCTTTTTACTACCGTTTTTGACCATTGCCTTTTGAAATTTGATTTAAATGATGAAATATTTGCCGAGATCAATCCCGATTTAGTTGCAACGAATATTCAGGATGAAAGAGTAGATCAAACATTTTTTAAACTTAAATTTTAAACTATTATGGCAAAACAAAAAGGCATAATTAAATTGAAAGGTACTATCGGGGATATTACTTTTTATAAATCAAAAGATGGGTATATTGCCCGTGAGAAAGGTGGCATTGATGCGAACCGAATAGCCAACGATCCTGCATTTCAGCGCACGCGTGAGAATGGGGCCGAGTTTGGCAGAGCTGGTAAAGCAGGGAAAACATTGCGTTTGGCTTTGCGTACTTTGCTACTGAATTCTTCAGACAGCAGAATGGTCAGCCGACTTACCCAAGTGATGATGAAGGTAATTCAGGCGGATGCGACCAATGAACGTGGACTGCGAAACGTCATTGATGGTGAGGCAGAATTGCTTAGGGGTTTTGATTTTAACATCACCGGGAAATTGAGCACAACATTATTTGCTCCATTTACGGGAGGTATTGATCGTGTTACCGGTGCTATCACAGTCGATTTGGAATCCTTCATTCCTGCAAATATGATAGCCGCTCCAGGAGGGACCACCCATTTTAAAATCATATCGGCTGGAGCTGAAATTGATTTTGAGGCAGAAACATTTGTTACAGCTAATTCTGAAACCGCAATTCTGCCTTGGGACAGTAATCCAACGGCGGTCATCAGCCATTTGAATACTGTGACGGCCAATAGTACGAAGCCCTTATTTCTTGTGTTAGGCATAGAGTTCTATCAAGGTGTAAATGGCCGTATGTATCCTTTAAAGAATGGTGCGTTTAATCCTGCCTCATTGGTGCAGGTAAGTGGATTGTAGCATTTTAGTCGAAAGTTAAAAGTCGAAAGTCTTAAAGAGTCACTATGGTATTATTTTTAACTAGAACTTATTTCCCTGACGGAACTAACGGGAAACTCGAGTGTAAGGGTAGATTCATTTGCTATACTATTGAATTGCCCTGGCTCGATAATGCCAAACGGGTCTCCTGTATTCCAGAAGGGGAATATGTATTAAGAAAGCGATACAGTAAAAAAAATCGATGGCATATTGAGGTAGTTGACGTGGAAAACAGAAGTTTTATTTTGTTTCATTCCGCCAATAATGCCTTAAGAGAATTGAATGGCTGTATTGCCCCAGTAACCAAACTTTCAGGCCCCGGTTTGGGGCTTGAATCTCGACAAGCTTTTATCAAGTTGAAAAGCTTAGTTTATAAAAGTTTGGATCGAGAGGAAACCGTTTTATTAATTGTTAAATCTTAATCCTTCGACTCCGCTCAGGATGACAGGGTATAAAAAAAAATGTTATGAATATAGTAAAAAGAGCGAAAGCTCCCGTACCGAAATTTTTTAAAGTGCTTCGAAATATCGGATTGGCATTGGCAACTATTGGCGGAACTGTTTTGACCGCACCAATTGCTTTGCCTCTAGTGGTTAGTTCTATTGGTGGTTATTTGGCTGTTGCAGGTGGTGTGTTATCTGCGGTTAGTCAGCTTACGACTCTAAACGATGATTTCAATGCCGTCCAGTAATCCCACATTAATTGGTACAGCTGGCGGCACTTTTTTGAGTGTGTTACCGAATTTACATTCGGAAGATGTTTTTAAAACTGTTTTATTGGCTGCACTAGGAGCTGTTGTCAGTTTTATATTGTCTATGATGCTTAAATTTATTGTTAAGAAGTATAGGAAGTAGTTTTTGTTAAGTCATTTGACTTAGTGTGATGTTAGAGAAAGCCCAAACCGAAAGGAATGGGCTTTTTTTTTTGATTGTTGAATCGTTGGGTTGTTTAATTGTTTAATCGGTTAATTGTTTAATCGTTGAGGGGGGGTAATCGTTTAATTATTGAATTTTTTATTT
>DATEOV010000469.1:0-2218 GCA_035273645.1 Flavobacterium sp.
TAAAAAAATCCTTGGATGATACAGTGATCAGTTGTGTGAATGCTGTTGGTGTAGAAGTGAATACAGCTTCCAAACAATTATTGTCCTATGTTTCCGGTCTGAGTCAATCGCTGGCGCAAAATATTGTGGAGTACAGAAACAAGAATGGTGCATTCAAAAGCCGCAATGAATTAAAAAAAGTTTCAAGACTGGGTGACAAAGCGTTTGAACAGGCCGCAGGTTTTTTGCGCATACGGAATGCTGAGAATCCACTTGATGCAAGTACGGTGCACCCGGAGACTTATCATATTGTAGAAAAAATAGCCGCCGACCTGGATTGTTCTATAACCGATCTGACCACGCAGGCGCAACTGCGTAAAAAAATTGATCTGAAAAAATATGTGACTGATACTGTGGGATTACCAACGCTGCAGGACATATTGAAAGAACTTGACAAGCCCGGTCGTGATCCGCGGGAGGTATTTGAAACATTTTCTTTTGCTGAAGGCATTCATACTATGAATGATCTGAAGCCGGGAATGAAGTTGCCGGGTATTGTTACCAATCTCACCAAGTTTGGCGTATTTGTAGATATTGGTGTGCACCAGGATGGTTTGATCCATATCAGCAATCTAGCTAACCGATTTATAAGCGATGCGACAGAAGTGGTAAAAGTGCAGCAGAAAGTAGAAGTGACCGTGCTGGAAGTAGATATTGCCCGTAAGCGTATTGCACTTTCTATGAAAGATGAAACGACTGGAACATTAAAACCACGGAAGGAAAAAACAAGTGTTGTAGAAAAAGAACCGGCCAATATGCAGGACGCATTGTCTGCTTTGAAGAAGAAGTTTGGGAAGTAACCTCGTTAGGTCAGTTGTGAAAATCAATTACCATTTTTTGAAAAAAGATTTTTCTACGACCTATATTTATGTGTTGGGCGCAAGCTATGAGCCTCTAACGTCCTGAAATAGGTTGAAACGAAATCGTGTAAATCTAAATCAGACAACTCATGACAATTGACAAAGTATTAATCACACGATCTAATTTGTTTTACACTTTACTTAATTTTTAATTTGGCATCTACTCAATAATAAATTTGTAACCCCTGCCATGTACGTTAATAAATTTAATGGAGTTATCGTCGCTTAATTTCTTACGTAATTTAGACACCAATACATCAACATTTCTACTGATCACAACTATACCTTCATCCTCCCAAATTTCTTTCATCAGTTTTTCCCTTTCTACGATCTGATTTATATTTTCTGCAAATATTTTTAGTGCCTTTGTTTCTTTTTCAGAAAGCTCAATACTTTTATTCTCAATTTTAAGAACATTATTATGTGTATGGAACTTAAAGTTTCCTAATTGTATGTAATCACTATTATCGATAATTGATGCTGCCTCTTCTTTTTTCCGAAACTTATCTTTTACATAATAACCAACCAAACTCAAAGGAATGATCAACAGCAACAACAAAAAGAAATTAAACTTAGTTTTCTTCAAAAGTTCAATTTCAATAACATAACAACTAACCTCCAGCGTACGACCTCTGCAAGGTGTTAGATCGCCTGTTTGGCTATTTATTTCGAATGCAAAGACGGTTTCTCCCAAGGAGTCCCTGCGGACATTTTGTTTACAATTCCTCAAATTCACTATATAATCGTTTGCCAGGGCATTTTTTTCAAATGTTCGTTGAACTAAATTGATGAGTGTATCTGAAATAAAACCAAAGTCATTTTGAAAGGATATCTGGTATGTAGTTTCATTTAATTTCTTAACAGGCATCACCCGGGATGAAGAATCTTTAGCTGTAAGCAAAAGTTGATGTCCCAGATCACGTAATGCAACTTCTACATGCTTCCCGGGGATCTCATTCTTTTTATTGATAAATGGAACGGCAGAGATCAAAATAGCAATTATCATGATTGAAGATCCAAACAGAATTAATGGCTTCATGTGTGCAAAAATAATCTATTAAACTTCAGTTTTCGGTCGTTTTACAAACGTTTTACTCATCCTTTACAACTCTTTACTATTAAAAAGCTTGAAGATAGGTTGACGCCCAATACCTTTAGTTTATTATTTAACCAAATAAAGTATAGTCATGAAAATCTATGCCCTTGCATTTTTGCTACTTTTTCAAATCCCTTTTGTTTCTCCAGTCACGGATAGTCAGCAAAAAGGAAATAAAAATAAGCCGGGAGTAACAAACATCGTTTTTAAATCTGCTGATGGC
>DATEOV010000470.1:0-4257 GCA_035273645.1 Flavobacterium sp.
TACCTTTGGCATGTTCTTTTCCAAAAGAAACATAACCTCGTTGGCCTCCAATTCCAGGAATTTCGTAGTTGTGTTTTGTCTCTAATGGCAACGAAAAGAATTTTCGAATTTCGCCATACAACTCATCAACTAATTGATCGTTTAAAAAATGCCCTTTGAGCGCTACGAAGCCTATATCTTCGAATGCACTTCCGATTTCATTTACAAATTTTTGTTTACGTTTCGGGTCGTCCGAAAGGAAATCACGCAAGTCAACACTAGGAATGTTTTGCATATTATGTCTGTATTTAATACTTTAGAAGTTTTTAAAACTTCGTAACCACAAAGATAAAAAATAAAATAGATAAGTTATTTTAAAAATTATTGACATTTTAAAATAATATAACAATTTTTAATTAAACTGTTATATTTATATATCTTTGAGATATTAACAAACACTACTAAAAATGAATTTTGATAAAAAAAATCTATCCAACGACACCTTATTAGATCTATATAAAAGAATTCTTAAACCGAGATTGGTAGAAGAAAAAATGTTAATCCTTATTAGACAGGGAAAAGTCTCCAAATGGTTTTCCGGAATAGGGCAAGAAGCCATTTCAGTAGGTATTACCGCAGTTTTGGACACCGATGAATACATTTTACCCATGCACCGTAACTTAGGTGTATTTACAGGAAGAGATATTCCATTACATCGATTATTTTCTCAATGGCAAGGCAAAGCCAATGGTTTTACCAAAGGTAGAGACCGAAGTTTTCACTTTGGAACTCAGCTTTATAAAATTATCGGAATGATTTCGCATCTGGGACCACAAATGGGGGTTGCCGATGGAATAGCATTAGCCAATAAATTAAAGAAAAACGGAAAAGTAACAGCTGTTTTTACTGGTGAAGGGGCAACAAGTGAAGGTGATTTTCATGAAGCCTTGAATATCGCTGCGGTTTGGGATTTACCAGTTCTATTTATAATTGAAAATAATGGATACGGATTATCTACTCCAACCAATGAACAATACCGTTGCGAAAACCTTGCCGACAAAGGAATAGGCTACGGAATCGAAAGTCACATCGTTGACGGAAATAATATATTGGAAGTTTTTAATTTATTAACCGAATTAAAAGCATCGATGATTGAGAATCCACGTCCAATTTTATTAGAATTCAAAACATTCAGAATGCGAGGGCATGAAGAGGCGAGTGGCACTAAATATGTTCCCCAGGAATTAATGGATTTATGGGCCGCAAAAGACCCTGTGGACAATTATAGAAGCTTTTTATACCAAAACGGCATTCTTACCAAAGAACATGACGACGAAATACAAAACGAAATCAAAAAAGATATTGATGAAAGTTGGGCTATGGCCAATGCCGAACCAGAAATAGTTCCCACTTACGAAGGAGAATTAAAAGATGTTTACCAACCCTATGTCCATGAAGAGTTCCATCCGAATGAAGAAACAGATAATATCCGTTTTATAGACGCTATTTCCAGCAGTTTACGTCAATCGATGGAACGACATGAAAAATCAGTTATAATGGGACAAGACATTGCAGAATATGGTGGTGCTTTCAAAATAACAGATGGTTTTGTGGCACAATTTGGTAAAGACCGTGTTCGAAATACACCCATTTGCGAAAGCGCTGTAGTTTCAACAGCAATGGGATTGTCAATTAATGGATATAAAGCGATTGTCGAAATGCAGTTTGCCGATTTTGTATCCACCGGATTTAACCCAATCGTTAATTTACTGGCCAAATCACATTACCGCTGGCTGGAAAAGGCCGATGTGGTTGTTAGAATGCCTTGTGGAGGCGGAACTCAGGCGGGACCTTTTCATTCCCAAACCAATGAAGCCTGGTTTACCAAAACTCCTGGCTTGAAAGTGGTTTATCCAGCCTTTCCTTATGATGTCAAAGGCTTACTAAATGCCTCAATCAATGACCCAAATCCTGTTCTTTTCTTCGAACATAAACAATTATACAGAAGTTTATCCCAAGACGTACCTACAGATTATTACACCATTCCCTTGGGAAAAGCCGCTTTGCTAAAAGAAGGAAATGATGTAACCATTATTTCTTTTGGGGCTGCAGTACACTGGACTTTAGAAACTTTAGACAAAAATCCTGAAATAAAAGCAGATGTATTGGATTTAAGAACACTTCAACCTTTGGATACCGAAGCGATTTACACCTCGGTTAAAAAGACAGGGAAAGTGATTATTTATCAAGAAGATTCTATGTTTGGTGGTGTTGCCAGCGATATTTCGGCTTTGATTATGGAAAATTGTTTCGAATACTTGGATGCTCCTGTAAAACGCGTGGCGAGTTTAGATTCTCCAATTCCATTTACAAAAGCATTGGAAGATCAATATTTGCCGAAAGGAAGATTTGAAACCGAATTAAAAGCACTTTTAGAATATTAATTTAAAACAATAAAAAGAATTTGGGCGAGACCCCATTATGGCAAGTGGGCTATTTTTATACCGTTGATTCGCCCACTTACCATAATGGAGTCGGGCTATCCACGCTACTTTGGTAGCTAGCTTCTATCCCTCTCGCAATCCAGTTTTCATAACAAAATTTATTGGAATTTCATCTTTACCAAAGATTCATAAAAAAGAGGTTGTCTAAATAGATATAGACAACCTCTTTTGGTTGAAATAAACACAAAATTCTTCAACTCGCAAACAGTAAAATAAGCAACTGTGCCACCAATATCCTACTGATGGTTACTAACGGATAAACAGTAGCGTATGATTGGTTGGGTATATCAGAATCTAAATATTTGGTACTAAAAGCCAATGCGGCAGGATCGGTATAGGAACCGCTCATAATACCAACCATTTGATAAAAATTAAGCTTGAACACAAATCGGCTGACAAGTACTAATATGATTAATGGCACAAAAGTGATATAACAACCATAATAAATCCACATCCATCCATCATTCGCAACAAAATTATCATAAAAACCATGACCCGCTTTAATCCCAACCGCCGCGAAGAATAGACAAATTCCGAAATCCTTCATGAAATGAATTGCGCCATTATTGATATACGAGTGGATAACTCCAACACCACCATATCTACTGATGAATAAAGCGGCCAAAAGCGGTCCTGCAGCCAACCCTAATTTTAAGGGAACTGGCAGAGAAGGAATCATTATCGGAATTGAACCTATGATAACCCCAAAAATCAACCCTCCGAAAAGTGAAAGAAAATCGGGTTCCAAAAGTATTTTTTTGGAATTCCCTATAATATTTTCAGCTTCTTGAATTGCTTCTTTACTTCCGACTACCAATAAAGTATCTCCATAATAAAGCTCCAATGTAGGCTGCGCTAAAATTTCTAATCCAGAACGAACTACACGAGTAACTTTTAAGCCAAATTGATTATATAAATCCAATTGTGCCAATGTTTTATGAGTAGCCGTTTTTTTAGTTACACTAAGAATTTTGGTTGTGATATCATCCTCAGATTCAATGAATAAATCCGTAGATACTTTTCCAACAATATCAATAAATTTATTAATATCTTTTTGCTTAGCCACAACCATCAAAACGTCTTTCTCTTTTATTATAGAATCTAATGATGGGGAAAATACCACTTTGGTTCCACTTTGCTTTTGTCTGGAAATAATCACATCCTCAATGTGGAATTCCTTAAATACTTGGCGAATTGTTTTTCCTATGATATTTGGCTGTGTAACTCTACATTTTTGGCGAACGATTTTATTTTCAGAGTCTTTATTTTTTTTATTGAGCAGAACAACTTCATTTGATAAATCAATTTTAAAAATATTTTTGGATAAAATTATAATCAATATAATTCCAAAAACACCAATCGGATATGTAATAGCATAAGCAATGGCGGGATCTGAAAAGTGATCCACAGGAAGATTCAATTGCTTTTGAATTTCGATCAAAGTCGATTTGGCAGCTCCCAAACCAGGAGTGTTTGTCACTGAACCAGACATTAATCCAACGGCATTTTCAATTTTCACATTAACAATCAAATGAATTAAATAGGTGATAATTCCACCCAAAAAAACAGTTCCTACACCCAAAGCATTAAAAATCAAGCCCTCTTTTTTAAACGAAGAAAAAAAACTGGGACCAACTTGGATACCAATACCGTAAACAAATAGGATTAAACCAAATTCTCGAACGAATTGAATTAATTCCGCATCCATACTGAAACCTAAATGACCTAAATAAAGCCCTACAAACATTACCGCAGATACCCCAAGCGAAACATT
>DATEOV010000471.1:0-7984 GCA_035273645.1 Flavobacterium sp.
TACAAAAATAGCAGTTTTTGAATAAGCTTGTAATGGATGGCTGGAAATAGCTTCTAGAAATAAAAACCAAATGATCCTTTTACAGTAAATCTATTCGTATTTGGAGTGTCGAGATAGCTACCTCTCCAAGCAAAGTCCAAACGGAATACTTTGAAGATATTACCAATTCCGGCATTATATTCCCAATAGACATTCTCTGGAGCCACATAAGTCAATCCTGAAGCATTTATGGCTCTATTGGCATCCGAAACGGTTCCGTAAGCAGCTTTTACACCTACAAATTCCCTCCAATTGAGTTTTCGCATAAAAGGAACTCTGGCAAACAACCTTCCGTTGAAATCGTGATTCCATTGGAATGTAGCATACTTATCCGTGATAAATTCGTAATAATTAAGATTACTGAATGTGTTCTCGATAGTGAAAAATGTCTGGTTTCCCGGTACAATACTTAGCAATCCCAAAGGGACCGTGCCAAAAGTCTTTCCAAGTTCCAATATCAGATTGGTGCGACCAAGCGGGCCAATGATGATAGGCTGTTTGTAATATATTTCAATTTTTTTATAATTAAAATCACTATTGATAATTCCTTTGTATCCTTGGCTATAATTGACGAACAACGTTGTGTATGGACTGTTGGCTATGCTTCTTTCGACTCCATAGGCAATAGTTCTTCGATTTGGGGTGTACGTAGCCTGAATGTTGAATTCCGATTGTTTGGTTATGCTTTTTACAACTCCGTTAGGATTTGTAGCCGAGGGCAAAGTGGTATAATAATCCAGACTAAAAACAGGTGAGGCCGATTCCAGTGTTTTGTATGTAACTCCCGTTTGAAATGTTAAGTTTTTTATAGGTTCCATTGCAATGTAGGCATTGGTCAATCCTATATTGGTTAATTTACCATTGGATCCTGTGGTGAAAAAGGCCGAAGAACCAAAATTTCTGGCCAATATATCATTGGTTGTGGTAAGGCTGGCCCCGAGTTGTTCAATGTCACGCCTGTTTCCCCCAGAAATAATTATACGGTTTTTCTTTTCAATCATCCATTTTCCGGCAAATCCATATTTGAACTTATTGTCGTCAAATCCATAGGCTGTAAATGCCTGTACGCGCCAAGGATCATTGGGACCAAAATAGGTTCGCCCTCCTAATTGTATTCTGATTCCCTCGACCTCATTGTATCCAAAGGTGGAGAAAATAGGTCCAAAATCAAACCCTTCATAATTTATATAGCCACTGGCGAGTATTGTTACCACGTCAGTCAATCGTTTAAAAGCCTTGACTGTTTTCAATGTGTCGAGCATTTTATAAACACCTTCTTCGTCTTTGGTTAATTTTTCGAAACGATTTTGTTCCCAATATTCATCACTCTTTTTATATATTTCATTGTCGATAAAATTCACTTCTTCCTTGTAGAAATTTGCAGGTTTTTCGATGTTGAATTTGTGATTTTGAAAATAGGTCGTTCGCTTTCCGTAGACTCCTTTTGATTTTTCTTTTTTGTTTACAGCAAAATCAGACATCAAATAGTCTTTGGTCAATAGAAAAACGGAGTCGTTTAAGACTTCAAATTCCTGTTCGACATAAATGTCCTTTACCCAGTTGATGTTGGCACTTTTGGTAACGGCCATGTTGATTTTTTTGATGGCAAATGTGGTGTCATTTACCCAAAAATCTCCTTTAAAAGTCAGCTCGTTTTTTCGTCTTGGATAAAAAACAATGTTGTAGCACCATTTTTTGTCAATATAGGCGCTGTCTCTCAAAACATAATTATAGACATCTATTCCTGTTGTGGAAAGAGGGCTGGTAAAGGTTTTGTCAAATAAGGCAATGTAATTATTGTAGATATTATAATCCGAATATAAATCTTTTATAAAAGACAAAATTTGCTGGTTTCCTTCAAAACCAGAAGTTTTATTGGCTTTCGTAATCTCTTTTACTTTAGGTATTTTGTTGTCACCATAAACGTCTATCAATGCTTCATTAACAAAAATAGGTAAATAGGTTTTTCCGGTTACTTTTGAAGTGTCCACATGGTCGAAAATGAATTCCATGCCTTTGAAAATCTTTTGTTTTCTATAGGCACTATCAATAGAATTAATGTCAAATTCTACTTTTTCATATTTCTCCATTTGGTATTGGTCAAATTGATACAAGCCATTTTTGCGTTTTTTCTCCCAAATTTTTCTCAGAATGTCAAGTGCTGGATTGTTCTTTTTAGAAGTTTTTCCGGTATAGACAACCACTTCTTTAAGGGATTGCTGTTCGCTTAATTCAATCGTGAAATTATAATTGACTGATTTGGTAAGGGTAATTTCTCTTTCAGAAAAACCAACTGAGCTTATTACTAATGTAGTATAAGTATTTGGGGATTCCATATAAAACCGCCCGTCTTCGTTGGTGACAGTTCCAATACTGGAGTTTTTAAAAACTACATTGGCGAATGGAATAGGCTGTTTGGATTTGTCAATAACAATGCCGCTCACTTTTGTTTGTGCGAAAATTTGAGGTGTTACCACAAATAAAAAGAAGGCTATAATTGATAGGATTTTCTTCATGATATAAAAAAAAGCTTCATCAAATGGAGGGTTGATGAAGCTTTTTAAATTGTTGTTTTTCTATTATTTGTATAATACTTTCTTAACCGCTTTCACAACATCTGCAGCATTTGGCAACCATTCTTTCAATAAAACTGGAGAATATGGTGCTGGAGTATCAGCAGTTGTAATACGTTGTATTGGCGCATCAAGGAAATCGAAAGCTTGTTCTTGAACTAAGAAAGCAATCTCAGAAGATACACTTGCAAAAGGCCAAGCTTCTTCAAGAATTACTAATCTATTCGTTTTTTTAACTGAAGTTAAAATCGCATCCTTATCCATTGGACGAACTGTTCTCAAGTCGATAATTTCACATGAAATACCTTCTTTTGCCAATTCATCAGCAGCGATATAAGCTTCTTTGATAATTTTTCCGAAAGAAACGATAGTAACATCTGTTCCTTCACGTTTGATATCGGCAACTCCAATAGGAATAGTGTATTCGCCATCTGGAACTTCACCTTTATCACCATACATTTGTTCTGATTCCATGAAAATAACTGGGTCATTATCACGAATAGCCGATTTCAATAAACCTTTGGCATCATAAACATTTGATGGAACCACAACTTTAAGTCCTGGAGTATTGGCAAACCAGTTCTCGATTGCTTGTGAGTGAGTTGCTCCCAATTGTCCTGCCGAAGCAGTAGGTCCACGAAAAACGATTGGCACATTAAATTGCCCACCAGTCATCTGACGCATTTTGGCAGCATTATTTATAATTTGATCAATTCCAACCAAACAAAAGTTGAAAGTCATATACTCAACGATCGGGCGACATCCATTCATTGCTGATCCAACTGCAATTCCAGTAAAACCAAGCTCGGCGATTGGTGTGTCAATAACTCTTTTTTCACCAAATTCGGCAAGCATTCCTTTAGATGCTTTATATGCACCATTGTATTCTGCTACCTCTTCACCCATTAAGTATATGGACTCATCGCGACGCATTTCTTCGCTCATTGCTTCACAAATGGCCTCTCTAAATTGTATCGTTCTCATATTTATATAGTCTGTGTGTAATTTTTAGAAATGCAAAAATAATTATTTTAAATTACTTAAAAGCATAAATCACTTTAAAATAACAAGGTTTTATACTATTGTTTTTTTTAGTAGCTATTTCCAGCTATCCGCTATATCTTCTTGTGGTCTCGTTAGAAAAAAACGAGACCACAAGAAGGATGCCACTGCTATCTGGGCTAGGGAATTGTTGCTGAATTGAAAATTTGTGGTATGAATGTTTCATTTGGGTGAAAGCCAGATCTCAATAAGTTGCTTAAATCACAAAATTAGCTCGGTTATTTATAATAATTCTGATTAAAACCTTAATTACTCTAATGTGATTTGCGAAATCGTAATAGTTGTAAAAAATATTATGCATGCATAGTATATTATTCGATTTATTATTTTAAATTTGTCAAAGAAAAAAAAGAATTTAATATATATTATTATGAAAATATTAGTTTGCATCAGCCACGTTCCTGATACTACTTCAAAAATCAACTTCACTAACGGAGACGCTGAGTTTGATACCAATGGAGTTCAATATGTAATTAATCCAAATGACGAATTTGGTCTAACCAGAGCCATTTGGTTTCAAGAGCAACAAGGTGCTACAGTTACCGTAGTGAATGTTGGAGGACCAGAAACAGAACCTACTTTGAGAAAAGCATTAGCGATAGGTGCTAATGAAGCTATTCGTGTCAATGCTAATCCTACAGATGGTTTTTTTGTAGCGAAACAATTGGCAGAAGTAATTAAAAATGGAGGTTACGATGTCGTGATTGCAGGAAAAGAATCATTAGACTATAATGGAGGAATGGTTCCTGGAATGATAGCTGGAATTTTAGGATATAACTTTTTGAATTCATGTACAGGTATCACTGTTGATGGTGCTAATGTAACTGCTGTTCGTGAAATAGATGGGGGAAAAGAAACAGTAAACTCTTCATTGCCTATTATCATTGGAGGCCAAAAAGGAATTGTAGAAGAGAAGGATTTACGTATCCCGAATATGAGAGGAATTATGACTGCTAGAACTAAAGCATTAACAATCCTTGAGCCAGTTGACGCTGCAGTAAATACCAAAGCGGTGAAATTTGAAAAACCAGCTCCAAAATCGGCAGTTAAATTAATTTCAGCTGATAATTTGGATGAATTAATTAATTTATTGCACAACGAAGCTAAGGTAATATAATTTTAAATTATGAATTTTTAAGTTGTGAATTAACATTCTCAAAAACATTTAAAATTTATAATTCAACATTTAAAATAAAAAAACATGTCAATATTAATATATGCAGAATCTGCAGAAGGAAAATTTAAAAAAGTAGCATTAGAATTAGCTTCTTATGCCAAAAAAGTAGCTGAATCATTAGGAACAACCGTTACAGCAGTGGCTGTAAACGCAGGAGATGTTTCTGAATTGTCAAAATATGGAGTAGACAAAGTCTTGAAAGTAAGCAATGATAAATTAGCTGGTTTTACTGCCAAAGCTTATGCTGATGTTATCAAACAAGCGGCTCAAAAAGAGGCTACTAAAGTGGTTTTGTTGTCTTCTACAACAGACAGTATTTACTTAGCTTCATTGGTAGCTGTAGCATTAGAGGCAGGTTATGCTTCAAATGTTGTTGGTTTGCCAGTAAGTACTTCTCCTTTCCAAGTAAAAAGAACAGCTTTTTCAAACAAAGCTTTCAATATAACAGAAATCAGTACTGATGTAAAAGTATTATCTATCGGTAAAAATTCTTATGGGATTTTTGAAAATACCTCTTCATTAACCGAAGAGGATTTTAATCCAACTATCGGAGATGCTGACTTTGGAGTAAAAGTAATATCTGTTGAAAAAGTTTCAGGTAAAGTTTCTATTGCAGATGCTGATATCGTTGTTTCTGCTGGACGTGGTCTTAAAGGGCCGGAAAACTGGGGAATGGTTGAAGAATTGGCATCAGTTCTTGGAGCTGCTACTGCTTGTTCAAAACCAGTATCTGATTTAGGATGGAGACCTCACGGAGAACACGTTGGTCAAACAGGAAAACCAGTTGCTACCAATTTATATATTGCTATTGGAATCTCTGGAGCTATTCAGCATATCGCGGGTATCAACTCTTCTAAAGTAAAAGTGGTTATCAATAGTGATCCAGAAGCTCCTTTCTTTAAAGTAGCAGACTATGGAATTGTAGGAGATGCATTCGAAATTGTGCCACAATTAATAACAAAATTCAAAGCTTTTAAAGAGCAACAATCATAGATATTTAATTTCTGCCATAATTAGCTACCTAAAAATAAGATAATCGTATCTTTGCTTTAGGTAGCTTTTTTGTTCCATATATTTTGATTAAAATTGCACATTATTTAAAACAAGGAAAAAGACATAATTAATTAGAGTACTTAGTGCTTCCCATTATACAACATGAGCTTAGTTAAATTATCTATAAAAGGAATTTCATACAGTCAAACTCAAAATGGCGCTTATGCGTTAATCTTAAATGAGGTTGATGGGGAAAGGAAATTGCCTATCGTTATTGGAGCATTCGAGGCTCAATCTATTGCAATTGCTTTAGAGAAAGAAATTAAGCCGCCACGCCCTTTGACTCATGATTTGTTTAAAAATTTCGCAGAGCGATTTGATATTGTGGTAAAACAAGTGATTATTCACAAACTGGTAGATGGTGTTTTTTATTCCAGCATTATTTGCGAAAGAGATAAAATTGAAGAAATAATTGATGCCAGAACTTCGGATGCTATTGCTTTAGCCATTCGATTTAATGCTCCTATTTTTACCTATAAAAACATTTTGGACAAAGCAGGGATTTTCTTGAAAGCGAATCCTCTTGAAACAGATTCTCCAAATGAAATGGAAGATATTCTTTCCAATCCTGAGACTTTTGGGAATGCTGAAAGTAACGAATCGGGTAGTACATATTCTAATCATACTTTACAGGAATTAAATGAATTGCTAGAACAAGCGGTGGAGCACGAAGATTATGAAAAAGCTGCAAAAATCCGTGATGAAATTTCAAAGAGAGAATCGTAATTTAGAATAGTTTAATCGGTAATTTGTTTAATCGTTTTTGTTAGACAAATTGACAAATAAACGAATAAACAGTTTAACAATCAAATACAAATGAAGCAATATCTAGACTTGGTACAACATATTATGCATAATGGTTGTCAAAAAGGAGATCGTACGGGAACTGGTACAAAAAGCGTATTTGGTTATCAAATGCGATTTGATTTGAGTGAAGGTTTTCCGATGGTAACTACCAAGAAATTACACTTAAAATCGATTATTTATGAATTGCTTTGGTTTCTAAAAGGTGATACCAATGTTAAGTATCTTCAAGAAAACGGAGTTAAAATATGGGATGCTTGGGCAGATAGTAACGGTGATTTAGGCCCTGTTTATGGTCGCCAATGGCGTAATTGGAACAGTGAGGAAATTGACCAGATTAGCCAACTTATAGTTGAATTAAAAACAAATCCAAACAGCCGAAGAATGTTAATTTCGGCTTGGAATCCTTCGGTTTTGCCAGATACAACGAAGTCATTTGAGGAAAATGTTGCCAATAATAAAGCCGCATTGCCTCCTTGTCATGCCTTTTTTCAGTTTTATGTTGCTTCTCCAGATGAATCTAAAGGAGAAACGAAAGGAAAACTTTCCTGCCAATTGTATCAACGAAGTGCTGATGTCTTTTTGGGAGTTCCTTTTAATATAGCTTCTTATGCATTGTTAACTATGATGATCGCACAAGTTTGTGACCTTGAAGTTGGTGAATTTATACACACATTTGGTGATGCACATATATACAATAACCATTTTGAGCAACTCGAGTTACAACTTACTCGTGAACCGAAACCATTGCCGAAAATGATTTTAAATCCAAATGTGAAAAACATCTTCGATTTTGATTTTGATGATTTTACACTAGAAGGATATGAGCCACATGCCCTAATCAAGGGAAGTGTAGCTGTATAAAATTAAAAAATCCGCTTTAAGCGGATTTTTTTTGATTGTTATACTAGTAATACACTATTTTCGGCTCCCGCGAAATCATTCCACTTGAACGAATCGGCTTCTGGCTCATTTACGTAAGCCCCGTCAATCACATATTTGAACTCGTATGCTGAATCTTTATTTAAGTCAAAAGACCCTTTAAAAGTTCCATTTTTTAATTTGCTTAAGGCTCCTTCTTCTTCTTTCCAATTATTAAAATCACCAATTACAGATACTTGATTGGCTTCTTTTGCTTCTACAGAAAAGGTAACCTTACAAACGGGCTTAGTTTTTATAAATTGTTTTTTTATAGACATAACTATTTCATTTTTAAAGTTATAACAAAGTAAATGAAATATTTTTAAGTTTGAACAAACTACCTCATTTTTAGTAT
>DATEOV010000472.1:0-2384 GCA_035273645.1 Flavobacterium sp.
ACTCAAACGGGTTTAGATTATTGTGATTTACACGCATACCATTAACACATCGCTTGAGAGCAATTATGAGAATGATGATGATGTAATTGAATTGATAACATAACTTTATAAAATTAGATAACTCTTTGTTTCTTTTGCAAATATAGAGGATAAATCAATTACAATCCAATTTTTATTTTAACGTTTCAATAATTATTTGTTAAATTAAAAAACTCTAAAGGAGTGCATTTATTGAATTATCACAATACTAATTAATCTTAGAGTATTTTTTAAATTAAAATAACAAAACACCTGCTAATGCTGTTTTTTATGCAGTATTAACAGGTGTGTAACCAACCTAAAAATAATTATTAGTAACCTACTAATTTAAAACTGCTTCCAAAGAAGGTCCCGCAGCGACTAAACGTTTTCCTTCCTCAGTATCAGTATACTGTTCGAAATTTTTAATATAACGTTCTGATAAATCTTTTGCTTTACTTTCCCATTCATCAGTATTTTTATAAGTATCTCTTGGATCAAGGATTCCTTCACTAACATTTGTCAATGCAGTTGGGATAGTTAAATTTAAGAATGGAATAGTTCTTGTTTCTGCAGCATCGATCTCACTGTTGATGATGGCATCAATGATTGCTCTTGTGTTTTTAAGAGATATTCTTTTTCCAGTACCGTTCCAACCGGTATTTACCAAGTATGCTTTTGCTCCGTGTTCTTTCATTTTTCCAATTAATGTTTTAGAATACATTGTTGGGTGTAATGTTAGGAAAGCTTCACCAAATGCTGGAGAGAAAGATGGTTCTGGAGAAGTGATTCCTCTTTCAGTTCCTGCTAATTTTGAAGTATATCCGCATAAGAAGTGGTATTGAGCTTGATCTTCATCTAAGATAGATACAGGAGGCAATACTCCAAATGCATCAGCAGAAAGATAAATGATTTTGCTTGCGTGTCCAGCTTTAGATGGCAATACAATTTTGTTGATATGGTAAATTGGGTAAGAAACTCTTGAGTTTTCAGTTATTGAGTGATCGTAGTAATCAATTTCTCCGTACTCATCAACGATTACATTTTCTAATAATGCATCTCTTTTGATAGCTCTCCAGATGTCTGGTTCGTTTTCTTCTGATAAATCAATTACTTTGGCATAACATCCTCCTTCATAGTTGAATACTCCATTGTTATCCCATCCGTGTTCATCATCGCCAATTAAATATCTTTTTGGATCAGCAGAAAGTGTAGTTTTTCCTGTTCCTGAAAGACCGAAGAATACAGCAACATCTCCTTTTTCACCAACGTTTGCAGAACAGTGCATTGAAGCCATTCCTTTTAGTGGTAAATAGTAGTTCATCATAGAGAACATACCTTTTTTCATTTCACCTCCGTACCAAGTTCCTCCAATAATTTGAATTTTTTCAGTAAGGTTAAAAACTACGAAGTTTTCAGAGTTTAATCCTTGTTCTCTCCAATTTGGGTTTACTGTTTTTGAACCGTTCATTACAATGAAATCTGGTTGTCCAAAGTTTTCCAACTCGTAATTTGAAGGTCTGATAAACATATTGGTTACAAAGTGTGCTTGCCAAGCCACTTCCATAACAAAACGTACTTTAAGTCTTGTGTCGGCATTTGTCCCGCAAAATGCATCAACTACGTATAATTTTGGAGAGGTTGAAAGTTGTTTCAGAACCAGTCCTTTCAATTCATCATAAATTCCTTGAGTTGTAGGGAAATTTACTTTGTCATCCCAGTAGATGGTGTCTTTTGAAACTGAGTCTTTAACAATATATCTGTCTTTAGGAGAACGACCTGTAAAAACTCCTGTTTTTACTGCAACTGCACCAGTATCTGTTAAAGCACCTTTTTCATATCCTTTTCTTTTATTAGAAACTTCTGCTTTGAATAGTTCTTCATAAGAAGGGTTGTATACAACTTCATGGTATCCTGTGATTCCTAAATTGTGTAATTCCTGAATAATTTTGATGTTTTTCATGGTTATAAATTTATGTAATTTGATGTGTTAATTTCTTTATCAAATGTACTCCAGCTATCAAAGAAAAAAACTGACTTTTATCATGTTTGTCAAAAAAATATACGCAAACGTTTTCGCTTTTGTGTTGTTTTACAGCGAGTTAGAAAGTGTTTTTTTAAAGTGTATTAATTTTGGTTAATGATTTGATTCTTAGTGTTAAAGTAAGTCAAACCTGATTTTTGTCATATTAAAATATCAAAATTATTAATTTATTTACATCATTATTCACAACTAAAGTATAATATTATGTTTGATTGGTTTAAAATATTGTTTACCCCGACCGAGGAACCAGAGATGACGCAGTCATTAATTGTATTGTTCATGGCAATCAGTGTTGGTTTTTTTGCAGGAAAACTCAAAATAG
>DATEOV010000473.1:0-3157 GCA_035273645.1 Flavobacterium sp.
ATTCATGCGCTGACAAAAAAATTGCAGAAGAACATGAGGAACCAAAATCGGAAAATGTGGTGGTGTTAACTACCTCTCAATTTAATACGGTTGGAATTGAATTTGGTTCTGTAGAAAACAGAAACTTAAATTTACTGATTAAGGCTAATGGTTACACTACTGTTCCTCCGCAGAATCACGCCAATATTTCGACCTTGATTGGCGGAACGGTCAAAGATATTTTGGTTTTGGAAGGCACTTTTGTAAATAAAGGGAAAGTATTGGCAACGTTGCAAAACTTGGAGGTTGTTGAAATGCAGGAGGACTATAATTCGGCTGTTGCCAATATCGAATATTTACAATTGGAGTACAATCGCCAAAAGAAATTAACCGAAGAAAACGTTAATCCGAGAAAGACTTTTCAGGAAGTAAAATCAAAATTGGAAGTTGAAAAAGCTAGAGCGCAATCAGCAAAAAATAAGCTACAGGCGTTGAATATGAATCCAAAAGGTTCAAGTCTCGTTCCTATTGTTTCACCTATTTCTGGATATGTTGGTAAAATAAGTATTGCAAAAGGAGCCTTTGCAGAAACAGGAACGATTCTTTTTGAAGTAGTCGATAACAGTCAGATGCATTTGGATCTGAATGTGTATGAAAAAGATTTAGGATCCATTTCTGTGGGACAACAAGTCGATTTTGTATTGACCAATCAATCAAATAAATCCATAAAAGGAAAAATATTCGGTATCAATAAATCTTTCTCTAACGAAAGTAAAACGGTATCGGTTCACGCCAAAATAAATCCGGTTGATGCCAAAGATTTGATTTCAGGAATGTATGTTTCTGCCAATATTAATATCACAAATGCCACTGTTCCTGCTTTGCCAAAAGATGCAATTGTCAGAAACGGCGATAAATATTTTATCTTTATACAAGATTTCGAGCATGTCGAAAATGATAAGACGGAAATCGAAAAAAAGGGTGGTGAAGTTCACTTTAAAGCGATAGAAGTAATGCCTGGAACAACTGATTTGGGTTATACTGAAGTGAAATTTGTTTCAGCACTTCCTACTGAGGCTTATATTGTGACCAAAGGTGCTTTTTACCTTTTGTCTGCCTTGAAGGGCGGGGGAGAACACGAACATTAATCAATAATGTAAAAGATGGATACTTTTGAAAATAGAAATATTTCGGATTGCTGTTCAACTGAAAATGAACCAAAAAAGCATTCTGGTCATGCGAATGATCACGACCACAGTCATGATTATTCGCACAGTGATGGAGGCTATTTTCAAATGTTTTTCCCAGCAGGAATCTCCTTTTGTTTGCTGTTAATAGGAATTATGTTTGACAATTATTTTCCTCAAACTTGGTTTAGCGGTTGGATTCGATTAAGTTGGTACATCGTTGCTTATATTCCCGTTGGTTTTCCGGTTCTGAAAGAAGCTTTTGAGAGTTTTAGAAAAGGAAGTTTGTTTTCGGAGTTTTTTTTGATGGGAATCGCAACTATTGGAGCATTCGCTATTGGAGAATTTCCTGAAGGAGTTGCGGTAATGTTGTTTTACAGTATTGGGGAGATTTTTCAAACTCTGGCTGTAAAAAGAGCGAAGTCAAATATCAAATTGTTATTGGATCAAAGACCAGATTCGGTCACTGTTTTGGATGGGAATAAAACCATTTTTAAAAAGGCATCTGAGATTGCCATTGGAACAATCATTCAATTAAAACCCGGCGAAAAAATGGCTTTGGACGGAAAATTACTTTCTGAAAGTGCTACTTTTAATACTGCGGCTTTAACAGGTGAGAGTAAACCAGATACCAAGAAAAAGAATGAGGTTGTTTTGGCGGGTATGATTAACTTAAATACAGTTGCAGAAGTTGAAGTTACCACTGCATATACTGATAGTAAACTCTCCAAGATTCTGGAAATGGTTCAGGAAGCAACTGCCAAAAAAGCGCCAACCGAATTGTTTATTAGAAAATTTGCAAAAATATATACGCCAATCGTAGTTTATCTTGCAATGGCAATTTTTTTGTTACCAATTTTTTTTGTTACCGATTATGTGTTTAAAGATTGGCTGTATCGGGCGTTGGTTTTCTTGGTGGTTTCCTGTCCGTGTGCTTTGGTGATTTCCATTCCGTTGGGGTATTTTGGCGGAATTGGAGCTGCGAGTAAAAACGGAATCCTGTTCAAAGGATCTAATTTTTTGGATGTAATGGCTGCTATTCAAGTGATGGTTATGGACAAAACAGGAACGTTGACCAAAGGCGTTTTCAAAGTGCAAAAAGTGGTATCTATTGGGATTTTAGAGAAGGATTTGGTTAAATATACAGCAGCTTTAGAATTAAAATCGACCCATCCTGTTGGAACTGCTATTATTGAATATTCAAAGACATTGGATGAAAATCTAAAAGTTACCGAGGTTGAAGAAATTCCAGGACACGGACTTAAAGGAAAAGTAAACGGTATCGAAGTAATTGTAGGGAATGCAAAGCTTATGCAAAAATTCAACATCAATTATGATTTAGAAATTGACAGTTCACCTTTTACCATTATTGTTGTTGCCATAAACAAATTGTATTCCGGTTATTTTTTGATAGCCGATGAAATCAAAGAAGATGCAAAAGCTACGATACAAAGTTTGCATAAAATAAATGTCAAAACTGTCATGCTTTCTGGCGATAAAGAAGTGGTGGTAAAAGCTGTCGCAAAAGAGTTGAATATCGATTTTGCATTTGGTGATTTACTGCCTGAAAATAAAGCATTGCAAGTGGAAGCATTAAAATTGCAAAATCAGAAAGTTGCCTTTGTTGGTGATGGAGTAAATGATGCTCCCGTTATAGCCCTAGCCGATGCCGGAATTGCAATGGGTGGACTAGGAAGTGACGCAACCATCGAAACTGCGGATATTGTTATTCAAAACGATCAACCTTCCAAGATTTACACAGCTATTAGTATTGGAAAACAAACCAAAAAAATTGTGTGGCAAAATATAACTATGGCATTTGTCGTGAAAGTTATTGTTTTAATACTCGGGGCCGGAGGTTTGGCAACAATGTGGGAGGCAGTTTTTGCCGATGTGGGCGTGGCGTTATTGGCTATTTTGAATGCGGTTCGGATTCAAAGAATGAAGTTTTAGAGTAAAAAAAAGAATATGGATGTTTGTGTAAAACTGAC
>DATEOV010000474.1:0-3019 GCA_035273645.1 Flavobacterium sp.
AGGGTGTTTTTAAAAACAGAAGTTTCAGAGTCTTTTTTTGAAATTGGAATGGTTTTTACCATTTCTGTTTTTTGTTCTGAATCCGTTTTTGGCATGAAAAAATTAAATTTTTCCAATGTCAAATACGTTCCGGAAACAGCAATTATAAGTATAGGTATTAGCGCAAATCTGCCAAAAATAACATGGTAATATTGAGCAAAATATTCTTTTATGATTTTGGAGAAAAAGTTGCGTATACCTCTTTGTCGATTAATCACGAGCGCGAAACCCGAAATGGAAATCAATACTAGCAGAAACGAAATAAAGCCCATAATAAATCGTCCGATTTCTTTAAGGAATAATGAGCGATGAAGTGCAGTTACCCATTGGATAAACTCACTTTTTTTTATGGGTGTGCCTAATGTTTTAGCTGTTCTTGGATCAATATAGGCATTGACATCATTGTCGTCTTGATCAATGGCTTGAAGTGTTACAAATTGATTGTGGTCAACACTTAACTCGGTTATTTCAGGATAAGTTTTTTTTAGAATAGGTAAGGTTTCCCCAAGCGTTATTTTTTCAAAATTTTCAACTCGGTACGATGGTAATTTCTCCTGAATTGCATCTACAGCAAGTATGGTACCTGTTACGGATGCCAATATTAAAAACAAAGAAGAAAACACTGCTAGTGCCAAGTGTGAATAACGCCAAAAAGAAAGAGTCATTGATAAATTGTATTTTATAAATTATTGCTTGACAAAAAAATCTGCGAAAATCTACTAAATCTACGTGCTAATGTTTCAAGTAGATTTCTCTGATTCCCGCAGATAAAAAAAAATATTTTTTAGATTTTGTTTAATCTAACATATCTGATGTATCCTTTACCTTCTGTTTTATCAGCCATTGCTTCGGTAGTAAGGGGGATTTCTAAATCAGCAGTATAGTATTTTTGATCTTCTACTGATGATTCAAATCGCAATTTATATCCTTTATTAATTTTAGAATCTTCAATCTCTAATGTAGTAGTGCTACGGTCACCACCAGTAACAGATGCGCCTGTTTTGGCACTGATATTGGTAGGTTTTTTTGAATAGAATTTATGCCATTCTTTAAGCGTTTTATACCATTTTTTATCGTCGCCCATTACATATAGGGTTTTGTTATAGTCACCTTTGGCATTTACAAGCGAAACCACGATATAAGCTCCTTCTCCCATATAGTTGGACATTTGGAGCATGCATTTGTATTTACTGGTTTGTGCTGTGGCTTGGAAAGATAAAAGACTGATTAGCGCTACAGTTAGGCTTATTTTTAATATTGGTTTCATAGTGTTATTTTAAAAATTCTAGAGATACGTTGTTCTTTGTTAATGATTCATTTTCTTTTGCCAAGGCATATGGACTTTCGTCAAAATCGGTTACAATTTCTTTTTTGGCACCAATAGAAAGTAAGTATTTCAAGATAGTATCGTCTTTAGAAATCATAGCTGCTTTGTGCAATGCAGTCAAACCGTCTTTGTTTTTGGCATTTACATCGATGTTCAAGTCGGCAATTTTCTTTAGCAAAGCTAAATCGTTTTTAATTACAGACAAGTGATAAAGAGTATTTCCGTCTTTTTGAGGAGTGGCTAAGTTCAATCCTTTGTCCTGCAATAATTTTATTTTAGCTCCAAAAGGGTCTTGTTTTTGACCATTGGCGCCTTCAGGGCCACGACCCATTTGTGGTCTGTAAGATTGTATTACGTAAAAACCTAAATTATTTCCTTCCTTGTCAGTAACCTTAGCATCTGCACCTTTGTTCAAAAGAAGTTCTACTGCACTTGGAGTTCCAGATTTAATGGCAAATGTTAGTGCCGATTCTCCTTTTATGTTTTGTGAATTGATATTTTTTACAATTGGTAATAATTGTTCTAATGATGCAGTTTCTTTGGCCGAAGCAGCAATCATTAAAGGCGTATTTCCTTCGTTGTCGGCTTTGCTTGCATCTACTCCTTTGGCTAAAAAGTATTTGATAATCTCGATTTGGTTTGCTTTACTTACCAGAAAATGAAGAACCGTTTCTCCAGTTTTGCTGGTTGCTGTCGGTTTTATTTTTAAATCCTCCACCAAGTATTTGTAAGTTTCAAGAGTGTTTGTTTCTCTACGGGAGCCTTGTGCGGCAAAGATAAGTGCGTTGTCAGTGTATTTTACTCCTTTTTCTAAGAGTGTTTTTAATAAAGTGATATTTCCAGTTTTTGCTGCATAATTGAAAGCAGTATTACCATCATTGTCAACATCTTTAAGAGACATTCCTTTGGTAATAAAATAGTTGGTAAGTGTAAGATCTTTGTCTAATGGTATAGCCATAAGCAGTAGGTTTGCACCGTCTTGATATTTTTTCTTTGGGTCTATTCCGGCTTTAAAAAAAGCTTCATAAATTGCTGTGTTTTTTTGACCACTACTCGCTGCTGCGGTGATTGGGTAACTACCGTGGCTATCTTCTAAGTTTATGTTTGAGCCTTTTGCTATTAGGTATTCTACAATCTCCAGATTTCCTTTTCCGGTAGCCCAGTGAAGGTAAATACGATTATCGTGAGTTGATTTATTAACGCTATTTTCTGGTTGTTCCAATAAGAATTTTATAGTGGCGGTTGGAGCATCATTATTTATTGCCAGAACAACTGGATCAAAGGATCTGTCATTGTATTCGGTTGGACTGTTGCCTTTGGCGATTTCAGTTTGAACTGTTGTTACGTCTGGAGTTGTTTTCCAGAAAGACTGCTCCAAAAGTGTGTTCTTTTGCTGTGCACTAACAAATAAAGTGGCAACTAAGGCTATTGGAATAAAAAGATTCTTTTTCATAAACTTTTTTATAATGGTTCTTGTTAATTAGTAGTGTAAATTTAATTACCGTAAGGATTATTTAGATTAAATAAAAATAGTGCAAATATAAAAAATAATATTACAAAAGCATATTAATACTATTTTTTAAGAAATGATTTTTTTGTTGGTATTTAGACGCCTAAAACAATGAAAGGTTTAAAGCACTTACTTCAAACCTT
>DATEOV010000475.1:0-2761 GCA_035273645.1 Flavobacterium sp.
CCACAAAATTGTTGCTGATGGTTTGAACGACGATACATTTGATGTAACCAATATAGGCGTTCACTTAAAAGCCAAAGAATTCAACGAAATTCTGGATGATCCAAATACGATTGTGGTTGATTTTAGAAATCACTATGAAAGTGAAGTAGGCCATTTTAAAGGTGCCATAACTCCCGATGTTGAAACTTTCAGAGAGAGTTTACCAATAATCAACGAGCAACTTCAAGACCATAAAGAAGACAAAAACCTGGTAATGTATTGTACTGGAGGAATTCGTTGTGAGAAAGCAAGTGCTTATTTCAAACACCAAGGTTTCAAAAACGTTTTTCAATTGGAAGGCGGAATCATCAATTACGCCAAACAATTAAAAGAAGAAGGCTTGGAAAGCAAGTTCATTGGAAAGAATTTTGTTTTCGATAATCGCTTAGGCGAAAGAATTACAGACGATATCGTTTCTCAATGTCACCAATGCGGAAAACCGTGCGACAATCACACCAATTGTGAAAATGACGCTTGCCATTTGTTATTTATTCAATGTGACGAATGCAAAACCGCCATGGATAACTGCTGTTCTACCGAATGTCTGGAAATTATCCATATGCCTCTAGTTGATCAAGTACGATTGAGAACCGGAAAACAAGTCGGAAATAAAGTATTTAGAAAAGGAAAATCAGAAAGTTTAAAATTCAAACATTCTGGTGAATTGACAGATACAGCTTTGGCAACTGCTCCAAAAACAACTGATATTCGCAAAAAGATAAAAGTTAAAAAAGCATTGCTTGGCAAAGCGGAACATTATTATGTAAAAGCACAAGTGGGACTTTTCACTATCGAAAACCAAGAATTGAATTCGGGAGACAAAATCTTAATCGTAGGACCAACAACTGGAAACCAAGAAATGGTTTTGGACAAAATGTTGGTTAACGGAATAGAAAGTACTCAAGCCAAAATAGGTGACAAAGTAACCTTCACAGTACCTTTCAGAATTCGATTGTCTGATAAATTATATAAAATTATAGAATAATTTATCATGACAACAAACAACAAAATTGAACTTATGGCTCCCGCAGGGAACTTTGAGTCGCTTCAGGCTGGACTAGATAATGGTGCCGATTCTGTTTACTTTGGCGTAGAGCAATTAAATATGCGCGCCCGTGCCACGGTAAATTTCACAATGGATGATTTACCGGAAATTGCCCGTCGTTGCGAAGCCAAAAACGTTAGAAGTTATTTGACGTTGAACACCATCATTTACGACCACGACTTATCGGTAGTAAAAACATTGTTGAACAAAGCCAAAGAAGCCAACATCACCGCAGTAATTGCCTCCGACCAAGCCGTAATTTCAATGGCAAGGGGAATTGGGATGGAAGTTCATATTTCAACCCAACTGAATGTTACCAACATTGAAACTATCAAATTCTATAGCCTATTTGCAGACACTATGGTTTTGAGCCGTGAATTGAGTTTACGTCAAGTGAAAAAAATCACGGAACAAATCGAAAAAGAACAAATCAAAGGGCCAAACGGCAAATTGGTAGAAATCGAAATCTTCGGTCACGGCGCTTTGTGTATGGCAGTTTCGGGAAAATGCTATTTGAGTCTGCATTCGAATAACTCATCGGCAAACCGTGGGGCTTGCAAACAAAATTGTCGCAAAAAATATACTGTTATCGATCAGGAAACTGGTTTCGAAATCGAATTGGACAACGAATACATGATGTCCCCAAAAGATTTATGCACGATTGATTTTCTGGATCAAGTAATTGATTCGGGCATCCAAGTTTTAAAAATCGAAGGCCGAGGCCGTGCTCCAGAATATGTTGCGACCGTAATAAAAACCTATCGTGAAGCGATTGACAGTTATAACGAAGGCACTTTTACCAAAGAAAAAATTGCTGTTTGGATGGAAGCTTTGAACACCGTCTACAATCGTGGTTTTTGGTCGGGTTATTACCTCGGTCAGGAATTGGGAGAATGGAGCGACGTTTCGGGATCGATGGCAACGCAGAAGAAAGTGTATGTGGGGAAAGGAACCCATTTTTTCCCAAAAGCAGAGATTGGACAATTCAAAATCGAGGCTTACGACATTAAAATCGGGGACAAAATATTGGTTACCGGCCCTAGCACAGGCGCACATGAAATGGTTATCGAGGAAATGTACGTAAATGATGTAACGGCTGAAAAAGCAACCAAAGGAGACGATTGTACTTTCAAATTGCCTTTCAGAATCCGTATGTCCGACAAATTATACAAAATAGTGGAAGCCTAATGGTTATCGTAACGCTACAAAGGGACAAATGCATTGGGTGCAACTATTGCGTGGAAATGGCACCTGTTCATTTTCAAATGTCCAAAAAAGACGGGAAATCGGTATTGATTAAAAGTGTAAACGCCAAAGGTTTTTACACTTTGAAATCACCTGACCACACCATAGCCGAAAGCTGTGAATTGGCGGCAAAGGCTTGTCCAGTAAAGATTATTTCGGTGAAGGAGACGTAGAATAATTAAGGTTTTCGGATAAAAAATAAAGCAATCCAAAGGGAATTTAACCGATTCAATAAAATTGTATCTTTGATTATAACAAACTGTATAAATCAACGATCGATATGTTAAAAAGCAGTTTCAATACCACAAAAAACCTCAGATCATTTGCAACGTATTGGTTGTGTTTATTGTCTTATTATTCATTTTCTCAATCGGCAGAAAAACAAACCATTCGGGTCGAAAAAATGGAGTATGCCTACAACCCCACTTTTGA
>DATEOV010000476.1:0-3201 GCA_035273645.1 Flavobacterium sp.
TTTATTAAAACTTCGTCTGGACTTAGCGGAACTGCCATGTCTATATCATGAACATCCCATTCGTGCCAAGCTCCTCGGTACAACCACAACCAACAATCATTCATGAATGGTTTCGATTTTAATGCTTTCATCGCCGCAAAAATCGCATTCAAACATACTTCGTGGGTACCGTGCGGATCGGCCAAATCTCCTGCAGCAAATACTTGATGCGGTTTGATTTTCTCAATAATTTCTTTTACAATGGCAATATCTTCAGGGCCTAATGGCTTCTTTTGAACCATACCCGTTTCATAGAACGGCATATCCAGGAAATGGGTGTTTTCGTCTTTCAAACCGATGTATCTCGTTGCCGCGTATGACTCACGTCTTCTTATCAATCCCTTTAATTTACGTACTTCGTCAGAATCGCTTTGCCCTAGTGGTTTAGAATTAATAGAATCAATTACCGATTGAAAATCAATTCCAGATTTATTTCCCTCAGTAAAATCATTGCACACTTCGGCAAACTTCAATGCCTCATCATCAGTAACCGCAATGTTACCTGAAGTTTGATAAACCACATGTACATCATGACCTTGTTTGATTAATTTGGCAAATGTTCCTCCCATCGAGATAACGTCGTCATCTGGATGTGGACTGAACAGAATCACTCTTTTCTTGGCTGGATTTGCTCTTTCCGGTCTGTGAGAATCATCCGTATTGGGTTTTCCTCCCGGCCATCCCGTAATGGTATGCTGCAATACATTGAACATATTGATGTTCAAATCGTATGATGAACTTCCGGCTGCCAATAAATCGGACATTCCGTTGTTGTTGTAATCTCTATCTGTTAATTTAAGAATGGATTGATCGGTATGTTGACAAAGCCAAACAATCGCTTTGTTTTTCAACTGTTCCGTCCAGATACATTCCCCTACCAACCAAGGTGTTTCCAATCTTGTTAATTCTGAAGCAGCTCCTTCATCCAATACAAAAGTAGTATTGTTGTGATTTTGCAAAAAAGTAGCAGGAACTTCCGAGCTGATATCGCCTTGAATGGTTCTTTTGATAATAGAGGCTTTGTTCTGTCCCCAAGCCATCAAAACAATTCTTTTGGATCTCAGAATGGTTGAAACTCCCATCGTGATCGCTTTTTTTGGAACATTTCCAATTCCGTTGAAATCACCCGAAGCATCCACTTTGGTGATATGGTCCAAAGTAATAATTCGAGTTCCTGAATTAATGTGTGAGCCTGGCTCATTAAAACCAACGTGTCCCGTACGACCGATTCCCAATAATTGAAAATCGAGTCCTCCAGCATTTTTAATATTCATTTCATAATCAACACAAAACTGGTTCAGATCCTCCAAGGCAACCGTTCCGTCCGGAATATTGATATTTTCGGGTCTGATGTCAACATGGTTAAAAAGGTGTTGGTGCATAAAGTAATGGTAACTTTGGTTACTTTCCTTTGGCATAGGGTAATACTCATCCAGATTGAAAGTCACAACATTGTCAAAACTTAATCCTTCCTCTTTGTGCATACGAACCAATTCCTGATACACTTTTATCGGGGAAGAACCTGTTGCCAACCCTAATACACACTTTTTATTTTTTTCTTGTTTGGAACGAATTAAATCGGCAATCTCTTGAGCAACGATTATCGAAGCATCAGCTGAGTTTTTAAAAATTACGTTGTGGATTTTTTCAAAACGGGTATCTTCAAACTGACCCGCTTTTTTGAAGCTTATCTCTCTTTCTGATTCTAATGTGTTTTCCATTTTCTTATTTTTAATAAATTTTATTATTCTTTAAACATTGAGATCATTTTTTTAGCAAAAATCTCTTTTATTCTTTTCTTTTTCAATAACAACTGTTTAACAATAAGTTATTTTTTTAAACAAAACCATAAGTCTTAAAATTCAGGATTTGCTTTTCTTTTGAACTATGTATAATCCGCTTATAACAAGAATAACTCCAAAAACAGTATAAAAAGTGATCGGTTCTTTCATTATAAAATGAGCAATCAAAAAACCAAATATTGGACATAAAAACAACCAATACGAAGCTTTTATTTGGTTACTTTTTAATAAATAAAGCCAAAACTGAACTGCACCTATCGAAACCGGAATAGCCAACCAACAAACCGAAGTCCAAAAAGAAGTGTCAAAACTATTTTTATCCGCTTGATAAGTTGCGTATAAAGCTGGCATCAAAAAAACACCTCCCAAAATAGTCTGCCACCCATTGATAGCTAGAATGGTCAACCCATTCCAATTCACTCGGGAGTAATAAATTATACCTAGTGAATAAGCAATCATGCTTATCAATAAAACTATTATCCCAAAAGGTGTTGCATAACTGTTTTGTAAAAGTGGATAAGCTGCCAAAACCACTCCCATAAAACACAATAATAAACTCAGAATATTTTTGAACTTGATTCTATGAGAAAACCAAAAGGCAGACATCATCGCAATAAAAACGGGATTCGTAGCTATCGCCAAACTCCCCAAACCTGCAGAAACGTGTTGCATGGCTATAACATATAACCCGAGATAAAATGTAATATTTAGAAATCCATAAATACTAATTTGTATCCATTCCCTTTTAACTGGCATGCGATTTCCCAACACTATATGAGAAACGAATAACATAATGCTTCCCGCAATAAGAAATCTAAAAATAGATATTACAAAGGGTTGAGCAGAAACTAATCCAATCTTGGTTGCAGTTGAAGCAGAAGACCAAAGAAAAGCGAAAACTATCCCTGCAAAAATACTTTTCCATTCTTTAAACTTAACTACGCTTAACAATCTTTTAGCTTTATTTATTTCACTCAAAATATCTTCCTTTACTCTTTATTGAAAATTAACGATTCAACTTTTGATAAATCATCATTAAAACGAACAAAACTGGCTGGATATCCCGGTTTTATTTTACCCAATTTATCTTCCATTTTAATTGCACTTGCTACTCGGGAAGTTCCCATTTTTATGGCCTCATCTATAGTCACATTCAAATGTTGATTGGCATTACGAACGGCTTCATCCATTGAGATACTGGCTCCTGCCAAATTACCTTCATCATTTCTATAAAAACCATTTTCCAGATGGGCATCAAAATTATCCCATTTGAAATTAGAAACTTTACGTCCTAAAAAAGTGGCATCAGTAATCAAAAAGAATTTGTCTTTTTTTAGTTTATAAGCTAATCTTGCAGCAG
>DATEOV010000477.1:0-6107 GCA_035273645.1 Flavobacterium sp.
ATGGTCCTGTGTTAAATCAAAACGATGAAAAAAGAAATTACCAATGATGTTTAAAAGGAATACTATCGCAACAGTAATCAATATGGATTTGGCGTTTTTTATATTGAATGCTTTCATTACGATTTAATAGATTTTAAATTAAAGACTGTGAAAGAAAGGAATAGAACAGCAATACTAATAAAATAGATTACATCTCTAGTGTCTATAACGCCTCGGCTCATACTTTTGTAATGATCTTGCATTCCGAAATATGAAATAAAAGAAGAAAAAGTAGGTAAAATTGAAGCCAATCCCTCAAAACCAAAATAGAAAAAGAAGCATAGAAAAACAGCAATGATAAACGATACAATCTGATTTTCTGAAATAGAAGAAGTAAATATCCCTATTGCAGAATAAGCGGCGATTAAGAACAACAGTCCAAAATAAGAACCAAGAGTACTTCCTAAATCGAGATTTCCTTCTGGAGAACCCAAATTCCAAACCACTTCCACATAAATAAAAGTAGGGATGATAGCCATTACTATTAATAGAAAAGCACCCAAGAATTTACCGTTTACGATTTCCCAAAGACTAATCGGTTTTGTAAGCAATAATTCAAGTGTTCCCTGTTTCTTTTCATCTGAAAAACTGCGCATGGTTACAGCAGGAATCAAGAAGATTAGAATCCACGGAGCCAAAGTAAAAAAAGGAGTTAAATCGGCAAAACTGGTATTTAAAATATTATAATCACCTTCGAAAACCCAAAGGAATAATCCATTTCCAATTAAGAAAAGGGCAATTACCAAATACCCGATTGGTGAACCAAAAAAGGATTTTATTTCGCGAAATACGATTGACTTCATTTATTTTTTTGTTTAATCATTTATTTGTCACAAAGGCGCAAATATACTAAGTTTTTTAATCTGAAATTTGCAATCTAAAACAGCAATCTAAAATCTACTTACTGTAAACTTACTAATTTATCGACGCTCCAAGCTTCTGGTTTTGCATTGAATAATTGTTTGGTAAATGTCCAGACAGTATTGAAAAGCTCAGAATTCCTGTAGTTTTCTAAGTCATCTTCGGTTTCCCAATAACTATACGTGAAGAAAATGCTTTTGTTGTTTTTATCCTGATATAGTTCCAGAAAACGATTTCCGGGAGCATTTCGTATTTTATCTTTCATTAATTCAAAGTTTTCCATAAAGGCAGGAATATTTTCCTCGTGAAAACTCAGTTTTACTATTCGTACAAACATGTTTAAATTTTATTTAATGCTAATGCAATATCAATTTCAAAAATAGGGTCAATTCTTAAATCGTATCGAAATTACATCCCTATAATTAAGTCCGAGTAATGTACTCGCAGAACCTACAGTTAATGGATTACTTCTAAAAATTGCAATTTCAAGAAAACCAGCTTCATTGAAAATGGCCAATCTTTGACCTTCATAATATTTTACGGGATATTTATCAGAACTGGCAATGGCCGAATAATAAGGTAAAATAGTTTTGATGGATTGGTTTCTGTATATAATTTCAAAATCTCTTCCTTTTACACATTCCAAAAACTGTTTCTTGGAAATATTGGTCACAACATTTCCAAAATGATCAATATAAATTACATTTCCCTTTAATTGATTTCCGTCGTCTGTAAGGACTACTTGTAAATCGGTTACTTGTTTCAGGCTTTTAATTTCTTTCCCAATTACGTTAAGAACCCCACCTTTTGCAATATGACAAGCTACTTTGACAAAAACGTCCAAATCGGTAGCGTCATTATGCAGTCGGTCATGAATGGTTATTGCAACTATTTTTTGTGGAAGTATCTTTTGCGAAAGCATACTTAAGATACCATTATCAGCAGCAATAAAGAAATGATCATTCCATTGCATGGCAATATGTTGATTTTCTTTGTTGGATTCTAGATCGACTCCAATAATATGAACGGTCCCTTTTGGAAAGCTGTCATAGGAGGCCGAAATAATATAACTGGCTTCAACAGTGTTAAAGTGATCTATGTAATGTGAAATGTCAATAATTGTAGCGTCAGAATACTCAGATAATATTTTCCCTTTCAAAGCACCAACAAAGTGGTCTTTCAAGCCATAATCGGTAGTAAGGGTAATTATTGACATAAAATTGTTTATAACTATTGGGTTTTGTAGCGACTGAAACTTATTTTTTCTTAAATTTGAGAAATGCAAAGCTAAAGTATTTTATACTTTATTTGAACAGAATTTAATTAGAATTAAAAACAAAAATTTATGCCTAAGTTTATTGTTATTTTATTTCTTTTCTTTTGTAGCCTGCATTGTTTTAGCCAGAACGATTTGTCAAATACCACAACAGATAAATCGAATTTTTCAGGTAAATCAGGCGAAATCGAAAAAGAAAAAATTGAAGCTGTTATAGCTATGGATATAAACGGAACTGAGATTGAATTGCTTTTTAAAGACAATCTTTGTGAAATTTTATCTATTAAAGCTTCCGATTTCTTGAATGAATCTATGTTGAAAAAATTAAAGGCTAACGTATAATTTAGAACTAGAATACCCCGGATTCTAGAAAGATGTTTTTTAGTATTATTTACCGATTTAGAAATTAAAAACTGTAATGGAAGTATTGCAGCGTAAATATTAAAATTGATTGAAATTCAATTATTAACTTAAAAACTTCTTATTTTGAACGAAAGAATCATCGAGCTCATCGACATTGCTCCAAAAGATTTTTGGGGTACTCACGACTCACACCTAGAGTCAATTAAGAAATATTATCCAAAACTAAAAATTGTCGCAAGAGGCACTACTCTTAAAGCTTTTGGGGACAAAGATGTTTTAGATGAATTTGAAAAGCGGTTTCAGCGCCTGATGTTGCATTTTACCCGATACAATACTATTGATGATAATGTAATCGAAAGAGTGATTCAAAGTGATGATCAGGAGGAAAGAAAAGCTTTTGGTCATGACAAAATTCTAGTTCATGGCGTAGGTGGAAAAATCATTAAACCTATGACTCCCAATCAACAGTTGTTGGTGGATACAATGGAAAAAAATGATATGGTTTTCGCCGTTGGACCTGCTGGTACCGGAAAAACCTACACGGGTGTCGCCATGGCTGTAAAAGCTTTAAAAGAAAAGCAAGTCAAGCGTATTATTCTGACTCGACCTGCAGTAGAAGCTGGTGAAAATCTAGGTTTTCTTCCTGGTGATATGAAAGAAAAGCTGGATCCTTATATGCAACCTTTATATGATGCATTACGAGATATGTTACCCAATGAAAAATTGGAAGATTATATCTTAAAGGGAATTATTCAAATCGCACCTTTGGCTTTCATGCGTGGACGAACTTTAGATCATGCTTTTGTAATTCTGGACGAAGCACAAAATACGACGCATTCGCAAATGAAAATGTTTCTGACTCGTATGGGAAAAAGTGCCAAGTTTATGATTACTGGTGATCCTGGTCAAGTAGATTTACCTCGAAGAACAATTTCCGGACTTAAAGAAGCTATATTGGTTTTAAAAGATGTTGACGGAATTGGGATTATTTATCTTGATGATAAAGATATTGTGCGTCATCGATTGGTGAAAAAAGTGATTGATGCTTACAAACAAATTGAAAACAATGATTATTAAGTTAGAGTGCTTATTAAGTATCAAGATCTAATGATAAAAATAATAATCAAATTAGAAAAGGAGAAACTCAATTAGAGAGTTTCTCCTTTTTTATTATAAAATAAAGAAGATTCTTAGTTCTGCATTTGATTTCCCAATTAAAGTTAACATATCGATATAATTAAGTTAAAAGCGGTTTATAAGTGGGGAACTTTTTGGGTATCTTCTTGAAATGCAATAAATTTGAAAAGATTAAAAATGAAAATGAAATTTAAAATGTCGAAACAAAAAATTAAAGTAGTAATTAGCGATTTAGACGGAACATTACTTAACTCAGATCATACAATATCAGCCTATACCAAATCTGTTTTTCAAGAACTGCATGAACAAAATTATTTAATTATTGTTGCAACTGGGCGTCATCACATGGATGCTATGGCAATAGTTAGCAGTTTGGAGCTCCCTGTTTATTTAGTGACTTCAAATGGAGCAAGAATCCATTCACCAAAAAAAGAACTTTTGTATTCTTTTAATTTAGAAGGAGATGCAGTTAAATCGATTTTATCATTGGATATAGATCCAGAAATTACCACGGTTTTATTTAAGGAGACTGTTTGGCAAACCTCAAAAACAAATAAAAAACTTAATGCTTTTCAGAAAGACTTAGCTTACCCTCCAGAAGTAGTGGATTTTGCAGCATTGGATGATTATAGCGCCATAAAAATATTTTTTACCCATGATGACCATCAGAAATTAGTGGATTTGAGAGATAAAATTCTTGAAGATCATTCAGATGAGTTTAGTCATGCTTTTAGTTTGCCTATTTGTTTAGAGTTTATGGATAAATCGGTGGATAAAAGTATTGCGATTGCCAAGATTCTTGAAAAAGAAGGTTATTCGTTTGATGAAGCTATCTCTTTTGGTGATGGATTTAATGATGAGAAAATGCTAGATGCAACAGGAATCGGATTAATTATGGGTAATGCGCCAGAAAATTTAAAAAATAAATTACCTCATTTAGAAGTGATTTCAACAAATAATGAAGATGGTGTTGCTAGGTATTTAACCGAAATTTTAGAAGGATTAAGTGTTTCATCTTAAGTTAGGTTTTAAGAAGGGAATTAGCTTGTACCAAAGCGTTGAGAAGCGGACTTTTGACTTGCAATAGAACTTTTGGTTTTGTTTGCGTTCTCTATTAATTAGTTTTAAATTTGCATCCATAAAAATAACAACAACACACTACTAATGAGCAATACAATTACCACAACCAATTTTAATTTTCCGAATCAAAAATCAGTGTATCGCGGAAAAGTAAGGGAAGTTTACAATATAAATGACGATTTACTTGTAATGATAGCTACTGATAGACTATCTGCATTTGATGTAGTTTTGCCAAAAGGAATTCCATACAAAGGGCAAATTTTGAATCAAATTGCTACAAAATTTATGGAATTGACTCAAGATATTGTGCCAAACTGGTTAATTGCTACGCCAGATCCAAGTGTTGCTGTTGGTCATTTGTGTGAGCCTTTTAAAGTTGAAATGGTGATTCGTGGATATCTTTCTGGACATGCTGCCCGTGAGTATGCTCTTGGTAAAAGACAAATTTGTGGAGTAACTATGGCTGAAGGTTTGAAGGAAAATGACAAGTTTTCAGAACCGATTATCACACCAACGACAAAAGCCGATAACGGAGAACATGATGCTGATATTTCAAGAGAAGCTATTTTGGCTAATGGAATAGTTACTGAAGCAGATTATTTGGTATTAGAAAAATATACTCGTGCGTTATTTCAAAGAGGAACTGAAATCGCCGCAAGCCGTGGATTGATTTTGGTGGATACAAAATACGAATTTGGAAAAACCAAGGACGGTGTTATTGTATTGATTGATGAAATTCATACTCCAGATTCTTCTCGTTATTTTTATTCTGAAGGATATCAAGAAAGACAAGATAAAGGGGAAGAGCAAAAACAATTGTCAAAAGAATTCGTAAGACGTTGGTTGATTCAAAACGGTTTTCAAGGTTTGGAAGGACAACAAATTCCAAATATGACCGATGAATATATTGAAACTGTATCGGATAGATATATTGAGTTGTATGAAAATATTCTTGGTGAGAAGTTTGCAAAAGCTGATATTTCGAATATTAATGAAAGAATTGAGAAAAACGTTTTGGCTTATTTGGCTCAAAGATAATTTGAATCAAATCGCTAAATAGCGATAAATATAAAACCATAATTCATTGATTTGAATTATGGTTTTTTTATGCAATTTCGTAGCGTTTCCAAAAATAGACTATGCTGGCTTTTTAGCCCCGATGGGAGGGAATATTCTTTTGGGAACTTTGTCAAAGTTTTGAACTTTGACAAAGTTCCCAAAAGAATTGGAAGGACAGCGGGAATCCTGTTTACCGATAGAGCCAATTCTTTCGCTCCTTGCTATTTTTTGGATAAAAAAAAACTCTTCACGGGGAAGAGTTTGGTGTTTTATTTTTTATTGATGTCTTCAA
>DATEOV010000478.1:0-6133 GCA_035273645.1 Flavobacterium sp.
AAAAAAACAATTGAACAACTAGGAACTGAAACACAGAATTAATTCAGATTGCAATCTTTGACCCAGCTCAGCGAAGTTTCCCAGTTTCCACCTCTGCGAAATCTCCCGACTTCGCCGCACATACTAAACAAACAATACAATTCCTCAATCAAAATCTTTGCAAGACACGAAGCAATTTCGCTATAAAAAGCAAACACAAAAATCATTGGAACAGATATAGTACATGAAATTGCTTCGTGCCTAGCAACGACTTAGTCAACGTAGACTAATACAAAACCACAAGGATTATCAAAATAACGCCGTTTATTACCCATCATTTTAAAAAAAAATCAAAAAAAAATTGCGTAGTCAAATAACTACATGTATATTTGAAGTCAAATGACTACGCAATGAATTTACGAAGAGATGTTTTCCAAGCCATAGCAGACCCAACAAGAAGATCAATTTTATTGTTGGTTACTACTCAATCCATGACCGCAGGCGCAATAGCCTCAAACTTTGACACAGCAAGACCAACTGTTTCAAAACATTTGCAAATACTTACCGAGTGCGAATTATTGAAACAGGAACAAAACGGCAGAGAAATGTATTACCATATCAATCCTCAAAAAATGAAAGAAGTCGATGTATTCATTGAACCCTTTCGAAAACTTTGGGACGACCGATTCAATAAATTAGAATCAATCATGAAAGAATACAAATCAAAAGAATAAATAACATGGAAGTAAAAACAAAAATCAATGCCGAGGAAGGTAAACAGGATTTAACAATAACAAGAGAATTTGATTTACCATTGAACTTGCTATTCAAAGCTTATTCGGAAGCCGAACTTGTTGAACAATGGATGGGAACAAATGTGCTTAAATTTGATAATAAAAAACACGGCAGCTACCAGTTTGAAACAAAACATCAGGGAAATGTCGTATTTCGTGCCAATGGCGTAATCCATGAGTTTATTCCTAATCAAAAAATCACGCGAACATTTGAAATGGAAACGGTATCTTTTGGAGTGCAGCTCGAAATTCATCAATTTGAAAAAATCACTGAAAACACCAGTAAAATAATCATCCACACCATTTTTGAAACTGTTGCAGTCCGAGACCAAATGCTGAAATTGCCATTTAAACAAGGTATCAATATGGCACATAACCGATTACAAGAAATAGTAACTAATTTAAAATAGCACAAAATGAAAAACACAAACAAAATAATTTATTGGATTTCAACAGCTCTTTTGTCTTTTGGAATGTTAGGAAGTGGTATATCCCAACTGTTACATATAAAAGAAATGGATGAATTAATTACACATGTTGGTTATCCCCTTTATTTCATGTACATCATTGGCGTATGGAAAATTCTTGGTGTAATCGCCATTTTAATTCCTAACTTCAAATTATTAAAAGAATGGGCTTATGCGGGTTTCTTCTTTTTGATGACGGGTGCACTAGTATCACATCTATTCATGGGCGATGCCGGAAAAGCAGTATTCGGGCCGCTTTTTCAAACAATTTTTATAGTTCTTTCTTGGTATTTCAGACCTGAGGACAGAAAGTTAATTTCTACGAATTAACAGAAGGCATTTAAAATTTAATAACTATTCGCTTCCAAATCGTAACATCTATCAAAATCATAGGCGTGCCTACTTAAACTGTAGGCACGTCCATTTAAATTAAAGACGCACCTATCGAATAATAAGAAAACACGAACAAAATCAAGAGACGAGCCTTAATAATAGTATGACGCAGCATACTTTCAAATTTCTTTTTTCTATCAATTTCAAAATTGTCTGTTTTACCCTCCACTACACTTTGTATATATAATTTACTGATTTTTGAATATTTCCCAATATTCATTAATTACTTTTTCGGAAATTGGCTACTTTGAAGCATTGATTAATTCCTTAATTATAACTAATTTTATGCTATTAGTAATGATGCATTACATTTTAACCGGACATAAAATAAAAAACAAACGTTAACACTTAAGTATTCAAATTATGAAACATAATATATTATTATTCGTTTTCTTTTTAACTCTATTTATTAGCGCGTGTTCAACCACAAAAAAAACAAAAACCATGGATAATCTCACAAATGCTACTTGGGAATTGGAGTATATCTCTGGACCCCGAATTGCTTTTAATGGCTTGTATCCTGATAAAAAACCACAAATCACATTCAACACAACAACAAACGAAGTTAGTGGAACTGCAAGTTGTAACGGATATATGGCAAAATACACCTCTGACGGTAAATCAATCTCATTTGACGAACCAGGACCAACAACAATGATGTTTTGTGAAGGTGGAGGAGAACAAACTTTTTTACAAATGATGAAAAAAGTCAACAATTATTCCGTCGATAAAGAGGAAAAACTGAATTTGAATATTGACGGAGTGCCAATCATGCGGTTTAAAAAAATAAAATAGTCTAAAAACATGAAAAAATTCATCATAGCATCGTTCGTTGCATTAACTATGTTAAACTGCAAAAACAAAGAGCAAACAACAGAAAAAACAAAACTTGATTCACAGAAAGCTACAACAGAAAACATAACTACCCTAAATTTAGGCTGTTATATATTTGATGATGGTAAAAACAAAGTTTCTTTAGAAATTAGAGAAAGTGGTAAAGAAATCAAAGGAAACCTAAGCTATACTTTGGCAGAAAAAGACAAAAATTATGGAACATTTATAGGAGAATTAAAAGAAGAAATTTTAATTGCAAATTATACTTTTCTGTCAGAAGGAAAAGAAACGATTAGACAAGTCGCTTTTAAGGTTGAAGGAGACAAACTTATCGAGGGTTACGGTGAGCTAAATAATGATGGAACCACTTTTAAAGACAGTAATACTATCCAGTTTACATCAAAAATGCCTCTGACAAAAACCGATTGCAACTAACCAAAAAAACTTATTTGTTTACTGACTAAACAATCCCCGCTCTGCGAGGTCTCCCGACTTCGCCACACAGGCTGAACAAATAATACAATTCTACAACCAAGCCCATTTGAGATTAAAAAGACTTAGAGTCTTAGTTGCTTAGCCGCTAAATCTACAATCTTAAAATTTCTTTTTAATACCAATTTCTAAATTCCTAATTTGCGGCCTCAAATCAGTAGGAAAAAATGAAGGTCTGTATTGCCGAAAAACCAAGTGTAGCACGCGAAATCGCATCCGTTTTGGGAGCCAATACCAAACACGATGGGTATTTTGAAGGCAATGGCTATCAGGTCACTTATACCTTTGGGCATTTATGCACCTTAAAAGAACCCAACGATTACAAACCCAATTGGAAAAGTTGGGATTTGAATAACCTGCCCATGCTTCCTAAAAAATTTGAAACCAAAGTGGTGCAAAATTCGGGGATCCAAAAGCAATTTAGAATCGTAAAAGGATTATTTGACAAAGCGGAATTAGTCATAAACTGCGGGGATGCCGGACAAGAAGGAGAACTAATTCAGCGTTGGGTAATGAATGAAGCCAATTATAAAGGTGAAGTTCAACGCTTATGGATTTCGTCCCTAACCACCGAAGCCATTAAGGAGGGTTTTGAAAACCTAAAACCATCAGCCAACTACGATAATTTATATTACGCAGGATTTTCCAGAGCCATTGGCGACTGGTTACTCGGAATGAACGCCACCCGTTTATACACCGTAAAACATGGCGGGTACAAACAAGTATTGTCTATTGGTCGGGTGCAAACCCCAACCCTAGCAATGGTTGTTGACCGATTCAAAGAAATTGAAAATTTCAAACCTCAACCCTATTGGGAACTACAAACTTTATATAGAGAGACGCTTTTCAGCTATGAGGAAGGGCGCTTTTTGAATAAGGAAGACGGAGAGATTTTGGCCAATAAAGTCAAGGAAAGTGATTTTGAAATTGTTTCTGTTGATAAAAAGAACGGTAATGAATTTGCTCCTAAGCTTTTTGACTTAACAGGTTTGCAAGTGTATTGCAATACAAAATTTGGATTTTCTGCAGATGAAACACTTAAAATTGTGCAGACTTTGTACGAACAAAAAGTAGTGACTTACCCTAGAGTTGACACCACATTTTTACCAAACGATATTTATCCGAAAGTACCTGGAATTCTGCAAAAGCTGACCAATTATTCTGAGCTGACACAACCACTTTTAGAAAAAAAGATTAAAAAATCGCCGAAGGTTTTCAACGATAAAAAAGTAACCGATCACCATGCGATTATTCCAACGGGCGTACAATCCAATTTGCAATACAATCAGCAACAAGTGTATGATATTATTGTGAAGCGATTTATTGCCGTATTTTATGACGATTGTTTGGTTGCCAACACTACAGTAATTGGAAAAGCAGCCGATGTACTATTCAAAACCACTGGAAAGGAAATCTTGAAAAAAGGATTTCGAGTAGTTTTTGAAGATCCAAATGCCAAAGAAAAAGAAGCTGATATATTACCAAGTTTTATTGTTGGCGAAAAAGGTCCACACGTACCTTCATTTTTGGAAAAAGAAACCAAGCCACCCAATCAGTTTACGGAAGCTACCTTATTGCGCGCCATGGAAACCGCGGGCAAGCAAGTTGATGATGAAGATTTACGAGAATTGATGAAAGAAAATGGTATTGGCCGTCCATCAACGCGAGCCAATATTATTGAAACGCTTTTCAAACGCCAATATATCGTTCGAAATAAAAAACAAGTTTTGCCAACGTCAACGGGAATTCAACTGATTGACACGATTCAGAATGAATTAATAAAGTCAGCTGAACTTACGGGTTCTTGGGAAAAGCAATTGAAAGATATTGAAAAAGGAGAGTTTACCGCCGGTGCATTTATTATCAATATGAAACGTATGGTAGAAGCATTGGTTTATGAAGTACGAAGCGAAACCAGACGTGCCAATATTTCGCATGCAGGAAGCGTTCAAAAACAAGAAGTTGCTGTTGAAAAAAAGAAAGCGGCAGGAATTTTGGCAGAAGTTTGTCCGAAATGCAAAAAAGCAACGCTCGTAAAAGGTAAATCCGCTTATGGATGTGCCGATTACAAAGCGGGCTGTAATTTTGTATTGCCTTATACTTTTGCAGAGAAAAAAATATCGGAGAACCAATATTTGCGATTGCTTCAAAAAGGATCTACCGTAAATTTAAAAGATTTTAAAACCGATGCCGGTACTGTGGAAGGTTTGCTCCGCTTTGATGAAAATTTCAAACTGATATTGGAACCAAAGAGAACAACGGAGAATGCTGAGAAAGCATCACCAGATACATTGGCCTGTCCGAAATGCAAAAAAGGAACGGTTCTGAAAGGAAAAACCGCTTACGGTTGTGGCAACTATAAATTGGGCTGTGATTTTAAAGTGACTTTTGATGTGGTTAGGGAAAAACTTAAAAATCAAAAGCCTACCAAAGAACTAGTTTATTCTATTTTGAATGAAAGTATTTAAAATTTTGTTTAAACACATAGAAACATAGGACTAAAACTTCTAATTACAGAAAGAATAGAAATAGCACTATTTTTCACATAGTTTATCTATGTGAAAAGTAAAACATCTATCAAACTCTTTTTAAACATTATAATTTCTATGTTTCTATGTGTTAAAATCTATTACACCAAACAAGTTTTATCATAGCGATGGTATTTTTATCTTCTAAAACTAAAATAAGGAAGGCTATTCTATTTTTTCATAAATTAGCTTATTCAAAATAATTCCAAATATTTACGCAAATGTTTCAAAAAACGACTCTTATACTGCTTTTGTTAATCATTGTTTCTTGTAAAAAAACTGAAGCAACCGAGAAAGACCAAATAAAATCAGCAAACTGGTTACTAGGAAAATGGGGAACCAAAACTGCTGACGGTGATCTTTCCGAGAGCTGGAAACAAGTGAATGACAGTACTTTTCAAGCCGAATCCTTTTTTATCAAGGGCAAGGACACTTTACATTTTGAATCCATAATATTACAGCAAAAAGGAGAAGACTTATTCTATAACGCCACCGTAAAAGGACAAAACGAGAACAAAGCGGTCGCATTTAAACTCACAACCAAAACCCAAAAACAATTGGTTTTTGAAAACCCGAAACATGACTACCCACAAAAAATCACCTATACACTAATAAACAAAGATAGCCTTGTCGCATCCATCTCTGG
>DATEOV010000479.1:0-2735 GCA_035273645.1 Flavobacterium sp.
ATAAAAAAAACCACCAATTACAATAATTGATGGTTTTTTACCCTAATCTAATTTAACTCAAAACTTAACATTATATTATTGCTCGCTATTTCTAGCTATTATTTATATATAATCCGTTGACTATATTTTTTCAATATTAAAAATATTTTATTCACCAGATGCCAAAGCCCCTCTTGATGAATTATTAATATTTGTCGTATTCATACTGTTCATTAATTGTTTTACACTACTATTGAAAGGATCAATACTAACTACTTTTTGAAGATTTGCAAATACACTTTTTACAATTTGTTCCTTTTGTAGTTTCAAATCTTCGAAAGCTCTTTTATCAGAAGTAGAAGATCCCAAATATTCATTCATTTCACTCCCTATTTTAATACTTTTCTCTACCAATAATGCTGAAAGATTCACATATGCTTCTGCATATTTAGGATTCATTTCGATAGCTTTTTTATAATAGTATTCTGCTCCTTCATAATATTGTTCATTTTGGCAATTCATACCTAAATTGGTAACTAGTTGCGCATTATTGGGATTTGATTCAATAATAACCGACACAAGATTATCGAAGTAATCATAATCTTTGGTTTCTAAATATAAATTAGCTTCAACCAAGGCTAATGATAAATCTTGACTATCAAGATTTCTTGCTTGTGAAATTGCTTTCATTGCTTTTTCTTTATATCCACTTTCCACATAAATCATAGCAATACTTTTATAAATTTCAGCCTTTTTAGATTGAAATTCTTCTCTTGGTCTGAAATGTGTCCCGTTTTCGATTTGAGTATTTCTTTCTTTTGTAGTACCAAAAAACTCATCTTTCAATTTACTTTTACTGTAAGCGATATACACCTCAATATTTCCAGAATAATTAATAGCTTTTAATTCTTCATAACATTTTAGTGCCATAACATTTTCGTTGGCACTTTTAAAACTAACAGCAGCATTATAAAGTTGCAAAGTATCTTTTTTATCTATTAAATAAGCTTGATAAAATTTATTGGATGATTCCGTAAAGTTTACTACCGCTAAATCCTCTTTGGCACTATTTATAAGCCCTTCTTTTATTTTACCAAGCGATTCGAATGCCTCAGAAGTATATTTATGTTGATTTGATTCTTTCTCAACTTCAATCAAATCATTAAAGGCACTAACAGCTTGTGAAAGGTTTTTGGCAGTGTTAATATTTTTGTCAGCCAAATCCACTAAAGCTGTTCCTTTTATATAGTAGAAATTAATTCTGTCTTCATCTGATGAATTGCTAATCAAATACTCAACTGGAGACAAAATTGCAATTACTTGTTCCGAATTACCAGCTTTTGATTCCTTTTGCGCAGCTTTAATTTCATTTTTTTGAGCATAAGTCAAAGGAATAAACAACAACAAACTAAAAAGGGTTTTGAAAATACTTTTCATAAATGGTAGTTTAAATTAATAAAAGGTAAATGTTGGGACATTATATGAATCAAGCAAAGAATTAAAACCTCCTAAAAAAAATCAAGCTATTTTAAAATCTTAATACTTTTTGATATTTTCAAAGCTATCAATTAAAAGATTCTCATTTATACGTATTTATACGTGAATTTTCATGTCAAAATCATATGTATTTAACATAAACTCGTATAAACATTGTATAAAAGTATTAGATCATAGAAAATTAAAGGAAAGAAAAATGTAAACAGGATACTGTATGTAAAATATAATCGTTAAATTACGATATGTATTAATTGGCAAATTATGGGAACTACTAAACACTTAGATTTCGATAAAGAAACAAATGCGATAGCTGAAATCTGCAAAGCGCTAGGCCATCCTACACGCATGCAAATTATGACCTTATTATGGAAAAAAAACGATAGAACCTGTGGTGAAATTGTTGCTTTAATTCCATTGGCTCAATCAACGATATCAAAGCATTTATTAGAATTAAAAAAAGCTAATTTATTAAACGTAAAAAACGAAGGAAAGAAAACCATTTACTCAATTGAAGTTGATAAAATACAAATACTTAAAAAATATTTGACCAATTATCTTTCGAATAGGGCAATCTCGAATGAAAAAGAAACAATAGTTATAAAGACTAACGCTAAAAAGAAAAAGGAAGACAAAATATATTTGAAACAATACAACTATCAATTTCCTGATAAAAAAACCAAAAAAGACTAAATCAATTCTCTGCCATTTCACAATAAAATCCTAAAAGAGAAAGCTTCGAAACTCAATTTCTTAATTTTGCAGTTCAAATCATTTGGCTTTGCCAGAAAAAAATAAAATGGAAAATCAATTAAAAATACAAATCTGGTCGGACATTATGTGTCCGTTTTGTTATATAGGAAAAAGAAAAATGGAAGAAGCCCTTTCGCAATTCGACAACAAAAATTCTGTTGCAATCGAATGGAAGAGTTTTCAGTTGGATCCACGTTTTGTATCAACACCCAATGAAACCCTTGCAGATCATTTGGCTGAAAAATATGGACGAGACTCTGATTGGGCTGAATCAATGCTAGAAAACACGGCTCAAACAGCTAAAAGTAACGGATTGGATTTCCATTTTGAAAAAGCAATCCTAGCCAATTCATTAAACGCACACCGTTTATTGCATTTAGCAAAAAAAAACAATCTGTCCAATGACTTAAAAGAACAGCTTCTCAAAGCCTATTTTACTGAAGGAAAAGATGTTAATAACTGGAATACGCTACAGGAAATTGGTCAAAAAGCAGGATTGCAGATTGACG
>DATEOV010000480.1:0-12091 GCA_035273645.1 Flavobacterium sp.
CACATTTATAGCATCACCCATATTTTTGTATGCATCAACAACTCCTTGAGCAACACGGTCACAACGAACGATTCCACCAAAAATATTGATTAGGATAGCTTTTACGTTTGGATCTTTCAAAATAATACGGAAAGCAGTTTCCACACGTTTTGCATCAGCAGTTCCACCTACGTCAAGGAAGTTTGCAGGTTCAAAACCAGCATACTTAATTAAATCCATAGTTGCCATAGCAAGACCTGCACCGTTAACCATACAGCCTACGGTACCGTCAAGATCTACATAGTTCAATCCTACTTCTTTTGCTTCAACCTCGATTGGATTTTCCTCACGAACGTCACGCATATCAGCATATTTCTTTTGTCTGTATAAAGCATTGTCATCGATATTCACTTTAGCATCTACAGCCAAAATTTTATCATCTGAAGTTTTTAAAACTGGATTGATTTCAAACATAGAAGCATCAGAACCAATGTAAGCATTGTATAACGAATCGATGAATTTAACCATTTCTTTGAAAGCATTTCCAGAAAGACCTAAGTTAAAAGCAATTCTTCTTGCTTGGAAACCTTGCAATCCAACAGATGGATCAATTTCTTCAGTGAAAATTAAGTGTGGAGTATGTTCCGCCACTTCTTCAATATCCATTCCACCTTCAGTAGAATACATAATCATATTACGTCCTGTACCTCTATTCAAAAGAACAGAAACATAAAACTCAGAAGTTTCACTTTCACCTGGATAATAAACATCCTCAGCAATTAAAACTTTGTGCACTTTTTTACCTTCAGCAGAAGTTTGAGGTGTGATCAATTGCATTCCGATAATTTCTTCTGCAATTCCTTCCACTTTGTCAATTCCTTTGGCAAGTTTTACTCCACCACCTTTTCCACGACCACCTGCGTGTATTTGGGCTTTTACAACATACCAACTTGTACCTGTTTCGGCAGTTAATTGTTTTGCAGCAGCTACAGCTTCTACTGGGCTATTTGCTACAATTCCGCGTTGAATGCGAACGCCATAGCTAGCTAAAATTTCTTTTCCTTGATATTCGTGTATGTTCATAATATAGAATTTGTCTGGATTCTGAATCTATTTCAGAATAAAAGTGGCACAAAAATAGCAAAATTTAATTTAATTGAAATTTTTTTTAATTATAATAACATATAAAAGTAAAAAATACTGAATCTTTCATCTCAATCGTTATAGTATGAAAAATTTAAAAATTCTCAGCATTTTTGTTAAAATAATTATCCAGAAAAAGTATAATCCTATATTTATTACAAAAATCAAGGGTTTTTAAAATTTAAAAAAATATTTTTTGAAGATATGTCAATTCCGAAAGGAAAAATCAGCATTATTATCAAATATTCATACCTTTTTTAATTTTATAGCAAAAATAGAACCTAAACTCTGTATTCATTAGTTATATGTTATGAAATCTTTAATTTTGTAAAAAAAAATATCAAGCATGAGAGTTAAAGAACAAGGCCTTTATTTACCCGAATTTGAACACGACAACTGTGGCGCAGGATTTATATGTAATTTGAACGGAATTAAGTCTAATGACATTATTCATAAAGCTCTAGATATCCTTATAAAGTTAGAACATCGTGGAGCAGTAAGCTCTGATGGAAGAACTGGAGATGGTGCTGGAATCTTATTTGATATCCCACATGCATTCTTTAAGAAAGTTTGTGATTTTGAAATCCCAGAAGTTAGAGAATATGCTGTAGGAATGGTTTTTATGCCTAAAAGTCCAAACCAAGTGGCATTTTGCAAAACCACTTTTGAAGAAGCTATAAAAGATCAAAATCTATCTATATTAGGATGGAGAGATGTTCCAGTTGATGTTTCTAATTTAGGGCAAATTGCCGCAGAAAAAGAACCAACCGTTAAACAAGTATTTGTTGGTAAAAACGGTTTAGATATTACAGAACAACAATTCAATGCCAAATTATTTTTGGCTAGAAAAATTGCTGAACATACAATACGTAATTCAAGAACTTCGGAAAGTCACATGTTTTACTTTTCAAGTTGTTCTACTACTACTATTATATATAAAGGTCTATTGATGCCAGAAGACATCAGCAGATATTATACAGACTTATTAGATAGTGACTTAGTGACCCGTTTAGCTTTGGTTCACCAACGTTTCTCTACAAACACTTTCCCATCTTGGGATTTGGCACAACCATTTAGATACATGTGTCACAATGGAGAAATCAATACCTTGAGAGGAAACGTAAGCAGAATGCGTGCTCGTGAAGAATTGATGAAAAGTGACGTTTTTGGAGAAGATCTAAAAAAATTATTCCCAATCATTTTAGAAGGAAAATCAGATTCAGCTTCTATGGATATGGTTGTTGAGTTATTATTAATGACTGGTCGTTCTTTACCGGAAGTTATGATGATGGTTGTTCCTGAAGCATGGGAAAAACACAAAACTATGTCTGATGAGAAAAAAGCATTCTACGAATATAATGCTTGTATCATGGAGCCATGGGATGGTCCTGCATCGATTCCATTTACAGATGGAAACGTAATTGGAGCATTATTGGATAGAAATGGATTGCGTCCTTCTCGCTATACATTAACAAAAAGCGGATTTGTGATCATGTCATCAGAAATTGGTGTTCTTGACATAAAACCAGAAGATGTAGTACAACACGGAAGATTGGAACCAGGAAAAATGTTCCTTGTTGACATGAACGAAGGTCGTATTATTGAAGACGAAGAAATCAAACATTCAGTTGTAACTAAGCGTCCTTATAGAGAATGGTTAGATAACAATTTATTGCAATTGGCTAAAATTCCTTACACGAACAATCCAATTCCAACTGAAAAAATCGATTTTGAAACAAGACAACGTCTTTTTGGTTATACAATTGAGGATTTAAAAACTATCATCAATCCAATGGGTGCTCAAGGTAATGAAGCATTGAGTTCTATGGGTAATGATACTCCTTTGGCGGTATTATCAGATCAACCTCAATTATTGTACAACTATTTCAAACAATTATTTGCACAAGTAACCAATCCACCATTGGATGGTATTCGTGAAGAAATAATCACTGATACTAGTTTGGCAATTGGAGGAGATTACAACATCTTTGACATTACTGATGTTCACTGTAAAAAAATTAAAATTCAAAATCCTGTAATATCAAATGAGGATTTAGATAAAATAAGAAGCATTGACCACGTCGATTTTAAATCGGTTACCATTTCTACTTTATACAAAATAGAAAAAGGAGTAAATGGCATGGAGCGTGCTTTAGAAAAATGTGTACAAGCAACTTTTAAAGCGGTTTCTGAAGGATGCAATATTGTTATCCTTTCAGATAGAGGTGTAAGCAAAGAATTGGCACCAATCCCAATGTTATTGGCTACATCTTATATTCACCACTCTTTGAACATTCTAAAAGTTCGTTCTAAATTTGGTATTATAATTGAATCTGCCGAACCACGTGAACCACATCATTTTGCTTTATTATTTGGATATGGTGCAAGTGCGATCAATCCTTATATGGTAAATGAAATTATTCATAACCAAGTAAACGAAGGATTTATTACAGGCGTAAAAGCTGATTATGCAATTACAAACTTTAATAAAGCCATTGCAAAAGGGATTCTAAAAATCATGAATAAAATTGGTATCTCTACTTTACATTCTTATAGAGCTGCACAGATTTTTGAAATTTTAGGTTTAAACAAAACATTCACTTCAAAATACTTCCCTTACACTCCTTCTAGAATTGAAGGTATTGGACTAATGGAAATTGAAAGAGAAGTTAAGAAAAGATACCAAAATGCATTTCCAAAATCAGAAATTGCAAATCTATTGCCATTAGAAATTGGAGGTATTTACAGATGGAGAAGAAACGGTGAAAAACACATGTTCAATCCAACTACCATTTCTAAATTACAACAAGCTGTTCGATTGAATAGCCCAGAAAGTTATAAAGAATACTCTAAAATGGTAAATGATCAAAGTGAAAACTTGATGACCATAAGAGGTTTGTTCGAATTCAATAATCTTGACCCTATCTCTATTGACGAAGTAGAACCATGGACTGAAATTGTAAAAAAATTCAAAACTGGTGCTATGTCTTACGGATCTATCAGCCAAGAAGCTCATGAGAATCTAGCGATTGCCATGAACAGAATTGGTGGAAAAAGTAATTCAGGTGAAGGTGGAGAAAACGCAACTCGATTCCAAAAAGAATTAAATGGTGACTCTAAAAATAGTGCTATCAAACAAGTTGCTTCTGGAAGATTTGGAGTTTCGATTAACTATTTGACGAATGCTCAAGAGATTCAAATTAAAATGGCTCAAGGTGCAAAACCTGGAGAAGGTGGACAATTACCAGGTGAAAAAGTAGTGCCTTGGATTGCAGAAACAAGAAACTCTACTCCTTACGTAGGTCTTATTTCTCCTCCTCCACACCACGATATCTATTCTATTGAAGATTTATCTCAATTGATATTTGACTTAAAAAATGCCAATCGTGAAGCGAGAGTAAACGTTAAGTTGGTTGCAGAAGTTGGGGTTGGAACAATCGCTGCCGGTGTTGCCAAAGCAAAAGCCGATGTTATCTTGATTTCAGGATATGATGGAGGAACGGGTGCTGCACCACTGACTTCATTACAACACACAGGTATTCCTTGGGAACTTGGTCTTGCCGAAGCTCAACAAACTTTAATCTTGAATGACTTAAGAAGTCGTGTCGTTTTAGAATGTGACGGTCAATTGAAAACAGGTCGTGACGTAGCTATTGCTGCCTTGCTTGGAGCTGAAGAATTTGGATTTGCAACCGCACCTCTTGTAGCTTCTGGTTGTATCATGATGAGAGCTTGTCACTTGAATACTTGCCCTGTAGGTATTGCAACACAAGATCCAGAATTGAGAAAAAATTTCAAAGGAACACCAGAACACGTTATTAACTTCATGTACTTTATTGCCGAAGAGTTAAGAGAAATCATGGCTCAACTTGGTTTTAGAACATTGAAAGAAATGGTTGGACAATCGCAAAAATTGAATGTTAATAAAGCAATTAAGCATTATAAAGCTAATGGATTAGACTTATCTACCATTCTTTATAAACCAGAGAAAGCAAAAACAGTTCCAAACCATAATACTTCAACTCAAGACCACGCATTAGAAAACGTACTTGACTTTGATATCATTAAAGCTGCTATTCCTTCTATTTATAGAAAAGAAAGAACCAGAGTTACTTTTGACATCAAAAACACAGACCGTTCAGTTGGTGCAATTTTGAGTAATGAGATTTCAAAAATATATGGAGCCCAAGGATTACCGGAAGATACAATTCTTGTTGACTTTACTGGTTCTGCAGGACAAAGTTTTGGAGCGTTTGCTACTAATGGATTGTCATTCAAAATTCACGGAAACTGTAATGACTATTTAGGAAAAGGACTTTCTGGAGGAAAATTAATTATTAAAGTCCCTCCTACTGCCACTTTTAGCCCAGAAGACAACATTATCATTGGTAACGTGGCTCTTTATGGTGCAATTACTGGAGAAGCCTATATTAATGGAATGGCCGGAGAACGTTTTGCTGTTAGAAATTCTGGAGCGACAGCAGTTGTTGAAGGAATTGGAGACCACGGTTGTGAATACATGACTGGAGGAACAGTAGTTGTTCTTGGTAAAACAGGTAGAAACTTCGCAGCTGGTATGAGCGGTGGTGTTGCTTACGTTTATGATGCCAAAAAGAAATTTGAAGATGGATTGTGCAATATGGAAATGGTTGCCTTAGAAACATTAGAAGAAGACGATTTAGCTAAATTGAAACGCTTAATCAAAAATCATTCGATGTATACCAATAGCCCATTGGCGAAACGCCTTTTAGCGGATTGGGAAAACGAAAGCAAACATTTCATTAAAGTGATGCCAACAGATTACAAAAAAGCATTACAAAGATTGGCAGAAGAAAAGCAAATTGAAGAATTAATAGCACAATAGTCATGGGGAAAATAGGTGGATTTAAAGAATATAATAGAGCCGACGAAAGTAACGTTGCTGTTCTAGAAAGAGTTACAAATTATAATGAGTTTACAATTCCATTATCAAAAGAAAAAATCAAAGAGCAAGGTTCCAGATGTATGGATTGCGGAATTCCTTTTTGTCACAGCTCCTGTCCATTAGGAAATTTAATTCCTGATTTTAACGACATGGTGCACCAAGAAGAATGGGAAAGTGCATTACAGATTTTACAATCTACAAATAACTTCCCTGAATTTACAGGCCGTTTATGTCCTGCTCCATGTGAGAAATCATGTGTATTGGGAATAATAAAAGAACCAGTTGCTATTGAAAATATTGAAAAAAATATAATCGAAAGAGGTTTTGCTGAAGGTTGGATCAAACCACAAACACCAGAAAAAAGAACAGGAAAAACTGTTGCAGTCGTTGGATCTGGCCCAGCTGGATTGGCTGCAGCACAACAATTAAACCGTGCTGGTCATACCGTTACCGTTTTTGAAAGAGACAATGCAATTGGTGGTTTATTACGTTACGGAATTCCAAATTTCAAATTAGAAAAAGGAATTATCGATAGACGTGTAAAAGTATTGGAAGCCGAAGGAATTGTTTTCAAAACAAATGTAAACGTAGGAGTTAACTTTAGCGTAGAAGAACTAGAAGCTTTTGATTCTATCGTATTATGCGGTGGAGCAACCGAAAGAAGAGGATTACCTACAAAAGGTGCCGATAGTAAAGGCGTTGTTCAAGCTATGGATTTCTTGACTCAACAAACCAAAGTGTTATACGGAGAAAAAATTGAAGATCAAGTATTGGCAACTGGAAAAGATGTAATCGTTATTGGTGGTGGAGATACAGGATCTGATTGTGTTGGAACATCAAACAGACACGGTGCAAAATCAGTGACTAATTTTGAAATCATGCCAAAACCTCCAGTAGGAAGAAGCGAAACTACACCATGGCCATTTTGGCCGTTGCAATTAAAAACATCTTCATCACATGAAGAGGGTTGCAACAGAAACTGGTTGATTAATACTAAAGAATTCCTTGCCAATGAAAAAGGAGAACTAGTAGGATTAAAAACCGTTGAAGTGCAATGGAAAATAACACCGGGACAAAGACCTGAACTAATAGAAAAAGAAGGTTCAGAAAAAATTTGGCCTTGTGATTTAGCTTTGTTAGCTCTTGGATTTACAGGTCCAGAAAAAACATTAGCTGAGCAATTAGGTATAGAAATTGATATTAGAAGTAACTATAAAGCAACTAACTATAGAACTAATGTGCCACATATTTTCACAGCTGGTGATATGAGAAGAGGTCAATCTCTAATTGTATGGGCTATCTCTGAAGGTCGTGAAGCGGCAAGAGAAGTTGATTTATACTTAATGGGATTCACCAATTTACCAACAAAAGGAAATGGTGATTTACCAGCTTTATAATATTTAAATAAAAAATTTAAAATCCCTTGATATCATTTTTGTCAAGGGATTTGTTTTTTAAAACGCATCATAATTCAAACTTCGTTAAAAATTTAATTATTCAACAAACTAAATGTTAACAGAATACTGTTTTATCATTACAAATACACATTAACTAAGTTTTCAAAACAACTTCAGTATTTTAGAATAAAGTTAAAAAAAACCACAAACAGGAACTATTTGTTGTAATTTAAACAATTTGTTATAATTTGTTAAATAACCTCAAATTGTTTGGTCGTAATACCAAAGAATAATAAATTTGTCAAAAAATAATAAGCAAAATCAAGATGCAAGCAAACGATTTACTACACTTAGCAGAACAATTTGGAAGTCCACTTTATGTGTATGATGCCGAAAAAATACAATCCCAGTATAATCGATTAACGAAGGCTTTTTCTAAAGTTCCTAATTTACGCATCAATTATGCAATGAAAGCATTGTCTAATGTTGCTATCCTCCAATTATTGAGAGATATGGGATCTGGATTGGACACTGTTTCTATTCAAGAAGTACAGTTAGGTTTACATGCTGGTTATGCGCCAGAAAAAATATTTTACACGCCAAATGGTGTCTCTTTAGAAGAAATTGAAGAAGTACATGCATTGGGAGTTCAAATCAATATTGATAATTTATCTATATTGGAGCAATTTGGAGCAAAACATCCTCATGTTCCAGTTTGTATTCGTATCAATCCACACGTAATGGCGGGTGGAAATGCTAATATTTCAGTAGGCCATATCGATAGCAAATTTGGTATTTCTGTACATCAATTGCCACATTTAGTTCGTATCGTTGAGAATACAAATATGAACATCGTAGGTATTCACATGCATACTGGTTCAGATATATTAGATATTGAAGTATTTTTATATGCTGCAGAAATTTTATTTGACGCTGCCAAAAACTTCAAAAATTTAGAATTTTTAGATTTCGGAAGTGGATTTAAAGTTCCTTACAAAAAAGATGATATTGCTACTGACATTGATGAACTAGGTAAAAAATTATCAAAAAGATTCAATGCTTTCTGTGTTGAATACGGAAAAGATTTGACTTTGATTTTCGAACCAGGTAAATTTTTAGTAAGTGAAGCTGGATTCTTTTTGGCAAAAGTAAACGTAGTAAAACAAACTACCTCTACTGTATTTGCAGGTATTGACAGTGGTTTCAATCACTTGATTCGACCAATGCTTTATGGTTCACAACATTTCATAGAAAACATATCGAATCCAAAAGGAAAAGAACGTTTTTATTCTGTTGTAGGATATATTTGTGAAACAGATACTTTTGCAACAAACAGAAGAATTTCAGAAATTAAAGAAGGTGATATTTTATCTTTCCGCAATGCTGGAGCTTATTGCTTCTCAATGTCTTCTAATTATAATTCAAGATACAAACCAGCTGAGGTTTTATGGATGAATGGGCAAGGGTATTTAATCCGAGCTCACGAAAAATTTGAAGACTTACTTCAAAATCAAATTCCGTTGCCTGTAGCTGCTGCAGAAACAGTTTAATTAATATAAAAAATCCCGTCTCGATTAGACGGGATTTTTATTTTAGAACATATAACACTAAGGATTAGTAAACTTCTCAACACTATTATGTATCGGTTTTATGGTCTTTAAATAGGCGTAAATTGCTTTTAAATCCTGTTCTTTCATCCCACCATACATTGTCCAAGGCATAACAGTATTAAAAAATCCTTTTGAAATTTTATTGGGAACATAAGTACTATCTGTATAGGATTTAAATCGGTTTACAAAATCAGCTTCAGTCCATTTACCAATTCCGGTTACTTCGTCCTGAGTAATATTAGCCGAACGAGCAGTCCCTCCTGTCACAATTGGAAACTCAAAACCACCAGCCAATTCCATACCTTCAATTGGCTCTCCTTTTTCCTGTTTTGAATGACATACCGAGCATGAAGCAGCGTTAAACAAATATTCCCCGTAAGCAACTGCATTACTTTCATTTGGCTTTTTAGAAAAATTAGGTTTCTTTGGAAGAGTGTTAATTATAAAATTCATAGGGAAATCAGGTTCAGATTCCGGAACTATATTTTTGATTGGCTTTAGTGTTCTTAAATACACAATAATAGACTCCAAATCTTCTTTATCCATTTGCCCAAAATGAGGATGCGGCATTATCGGAAACAATGCTTTACCATTTTTGGAAACACCACTTGAAATTGCTCTTAAAACCTCTCCATCCGTCCAATCACCTATACCAGAAGGAGTAATGTTTTTTGCATAAAAACTACCTGGAAAACCGAATCTTTGATCGAAAACTTCTCCTCCTTTCCCCAGAGTTCCATCTACCAACGGCCCAGAAAACTCATTCCAATTTCGAGTGGAATGGCAATCAACACAAACACAAACATGGGTCGCTAAATACTTTCCCCGTTCCAATCGGCTTGCGGTTGGCTTAATGCTAAGATATTCAATCTCGCCCACATTAGGCAAAGCCAGTTTTACATATAATAAAATCGCCATCACCGCAATGACAAGTAATAACAAGATTCCTTTGATAATTCTCTTCATAATTAAATGTTAATTAAACAAAAACATTCAAATTTAACAGTTTGATTTAAAATAAAACATTAATAATAAGAAAATCAATAAAAAAATCCCATTCATCAAGATGAATGGGATTTTAGGTACTGTAAAAAGACAGTCTATTTTTTAATAAACAATTCTTCTAAAACTTCAGATTCTGTACCATTAGGAGTCGTAATTTTAAGCATTTTAGAAAGCGTAGGAGCAATTTCTGTTATGTATTGCTTTTTATTTGATTCTCCTTTCGGAACCTGCCATCCATAAAAAAGTAAAGGTACATTGGTGTCATAGCTATTTGGAGTTCCATGTGTAGTTCCAGTTTCAATGCTTTCCAAATACCCAGCCCCTTCAAGAACTACAAGATCTCCACTTTGTTTTGCATCGTATCCTTTAAAAATAAAGCCCAAATAATAATCTTGAGCTGATCCAGCCAAAATATCTTCTTGAGTATATACTCTTTTTATATAAACTTGCGTCATCAAAAAATCTTTGAAACTTTGTTTCACTTTAGCTAATTCCAATCCTTTTTGTTTGATAACATCTCTATCCAAGAAAACATTAAAATTAGAATAACTCAATACTAAATTAGCTCCAAAAGTATCTGTTGAAAATTTATTTAACGAAGCAAAAATCTCTTTAGAAGAAATATTTGTTACATTGTATTTATGATCTTTCAAATAAATCGGGTTTTCGGCAACAGCATGATCCGCTGTCAAGAAAACCAAGTAATTATCCTTACCGACAGTTTTATCCAAATAGTCTAAAAATGTAGAAATAGTAAGATCTAAACGCAAATAAGTATCTTGAACTTCCATAGATCTAGGACCAAAAGTATGTCCAACATAATCAGTTGAAGAAAAGCTTACCGCCAAGAAATCAGTAATATTATCTTTCCCCAATTCTTCTTTATCTATAGCTCTCATTGCTAATTCAGCCAAAAAATCATTCCCAAATGGAGTCGTTTTTAGAACTTCCATTCCAGATTCTTTATAAATTTTATTCAAATTATAAGGAAATACAGGAGGTAAAGTTTTGTCCAATCTTCCTTCATATGGGTTATTATCAGATAAACTTTCGTTATAAGTATCAATCGGTTTCAACAAACTCCAGCCTTTTTCAATATATTTCATGTAATTCTTTTCGCTGTTGAATTGAGTAACCCAATCCGGCATTTTATCACCATAAAAACTACTTGAAATAAATGTTCCCGATTTAGTACACCAAAATGCCCAATTCGCAAAATGACCTGCAGGCAAAATTGCCCCACGGTCTTTAATACTCAACCCGATTACTTTCCCAGTAAAGTTTGTAGCCATTCGCAATTCATCAGTAATTGTTGTGCTCAAAAGATTTTTTGGAGACATCGCCCCTTCTTTTTCAGCACCCTCAACAAGCGTTTTAACACTGGCATCATCCGTGCAATACATATTTTTTCCAGTAGAACGAATGTACCAATCATTCCCTATTATCCCATGCACAGCTGGCGTTGTACCCGTGTAGATAGAAGCATGCCCAGGAGCAGTAAATGTTGGCGCATAATTATAATTCATATTATAAAAAGTAAACCCATTATCCATCAGTCTTTTAAAACCTTTAGCTGAAAAATCATCTGAATATCGATACAAATACTCCATTTTCATTTGATCCACAACAATTCCAACAACCAATTTAGGGCGCTGTTGTGCTTGACTACTAATAGAAAAAACACAAACTAAAAACAAAACAATTTTTCTCATAATAATTTTTTAATGGTACACAAAAATACACTTTATCTTGTAAAAAAGCCTAAATCAAAATAACTAATCCAACAAAATACCCCATTAATAATCAAAAATTAGTAAATCATCAAAATCATCTGGGCGTGACCCCATTATGAAAAGAGGCCTACTCTACTTTACGAGTATTCGGCCTCTTTTCATAATGCTGTCGGGCTATCCATGCTACTTCGGTAGCTTATTTCTATCCCTTACGCTCACTACCATGAAGAACTTTTGTAGAAATTAAGAACTTTCATTTTTCATAATCTAAAAACAAAAAAATAATATTAAATTTGAGTA